>NZ_JBFRKI010000027.1:0-57911 GCF_041469245.1 Vibrio sp. 10N.286.51.B11
CGCGATGAACCTTATTTAAGGCGCTCAAGCATGAGCTAAGCGCGAAACACGCCGCTGACATAAAATGAATCGAGAATAAATTGAATAAACAGTCCGTTTGGAGAAAGAGATTTCAGTGACAGTCAGAAACCTAATGACAATCGTTGGCCTTTGTTGGTTGAGCCTAACCGCAGGCGCGTGTTTGGCGGCTCAATCGGAGCAAGAGATTGCAACGACAAGCACTGTTGAGTCTGAGCAAATCATAGAAGTTGGCGTGTTGGCGACTCGAGGTAAGCTTTCCGCTCAGCAGCGTTGGCAGCCGACAATGGATTGGCTGTCTGAGCGCATTCCCGGAAAACACTTTGTTCTCAAGCCTTTCAACTTGGAAGAGATGGCCGAAGCGGTAAAAGATGTCACTGTTGATTTTGTTATCACCAACCCCGGTCAGGCGGTTCGATTAGGACGTCAATACGCGCTCTCTTGGATGGCGACCATGACCAGTCACAATTACGACGATCAAGGTGTGAGCAGCACGCGCAGTATCGGTTCTGCATTAGTGGTCAGAAGAATGTCACCGTATATCTCGTTTGAGCAACTTAGTGGAAAGCCGATTGCTGCTGTCTCTGAAAATGCGTTTGGCGGTTACTTGACTATGCGTTACCAAGTAATGCAACAAGGGCTCAACCCTAATCACTTTTTCTCTAATACTCAGTTCTTGGGTTTCCCTATTGATGCCAGTTTGTACCAACTGCGAGAAGGACACATTGAGGCGGCAGTCGTCCCTGCTTGTTTGGTTGAAAACATGATCAGTGAAGGTTTGCTGGTGGCTGGGCAATATCGAATCATCGGTAATCAAGCGCCTGAAGGCTTCCGATGCCAAGTGTCTACACCTCTGTATTCTAATTGGTCGTTTGCCAAAACAGAACGAGCCTCTTCGGCACTGGCTAAACAAATGAGTCAGGTGCTGTTTTCGATGCCAAAGAGCAGTGCACCAGCCATTGCAGCGAATGCATCGGGCTGGACTTCACCGACAAGCTTGCTGTCGATCGACAAGCTATATCAACAACTCGACATGCATCCACTGCAACAACCTTGGTGGAAAGAAGCGTTAATCTGGCTCAAGTACAATCAACAGTGGGCATGGGCGTTCTTTATTCTCGTGGTGTCTCTGAATGCTTACCACTTCTGGCTAGAATACAAATTCAGTCGCAGCAAAAAGCAACTAGAAGCGACGCTGTACAAGCTGAAAAGTAAGAGTGAACAGCTAGAGCACTCACAACGTATCGCGGTAGTTGGTGAACTGGGAAGTAGCTTGGCACACGAGATTAATCAGCCTTTGGCAGCTATTCGGAATTATAGCGAAGGTGGTTTACTGCGGATTTCGAAGAACAAACCGCTGACTGACATAGAGCCTGTATTTGAGAAGATCCAGTCGCAAGTGGACCGTGCTGATGCGATCATCCAGCGCTTAAGAAACATGATCAAAAAACGCTCATCAGATAAATCTCAAACTGATATAGAAGCTCTTCTTACAGATACCATCGAGCTACTGCAATTTCGATTACAGAAACACAAGATAACCATTGAACGTTATGTCGTGGGTAAACCTATCACGCTACATGTTGACCCCGTCGGATTGCAGCAGGTGGTTGTAAATTTGATCAACAATGCGACTGATGCGTGTAATGCTCAGATGCATCGCGAACAAAGCGCTACGTCTGATATTGGTAACAAAAACAACGAACCATCGACAATTAAAGTGATTACCGAGTATCAACCGGATAAAATAATGTTGTCGATTATCGATAACGGCACCGGTTTAGATTTCACTGAACAAGAAGTGACTCAAGCCTTTGTGAGCAGCAAAGAAAATGGCTTGGGGCTTGGGCTCGCGATTTGCCAAGATGTTATTGAAGATCACAGTGGTCAAATGACGATCACGTCACTCACCCCACATGGATGTCATGTTGCGGTGACACTGCCTTTCTCTCTTTCAAATGATTCATAAGGAATCTTGTTATGTCTGAACTTCATCAAAGGCTTCCTGTCTATGTGGTTGATGACGATGAGTCGATGCGCGATTCGTTGGTGTTCTTATTAGAAGAGCATGATTTCACTGTGTCAGCTTTTGAAGATGGCCCCAGTTTTTTAGACTCAGTGGACTTGAGTGCGCCGGGTTGTGTGGTTTTAGACAGCCGAATGCCAGAGATGAGAGGGCAGCAAGTTCATGAGTTGATGGTAAAAGCGCAGAGCCCACTGTCGGTGATTTACCTGACGGGGCACGGTGATGTGCCAATGGCGGTTGAAGCCTTACAAGCCGGCGCGGTGAATTTCTTTCAAAAGCCAGTTAAAGGCAATGAGTTAGCTGAGGCGATCAAGCAAGGTTTGGACGCTTCAGAAAAGCACTTACACATGAATGTGTATCGCCAAGCGTACGCGTCGTTAACCGAGCGTGAGATAGACATCCTCAAACAAATTATCGACGGTAAGCGTAACCAGAAAATAGCCGATGAATTGTGCATTGCCATGAGAACAGTGGAAGTACACCGAGCAAGCTTGATGAAGAAATTCTCAGCGAAGACGGTTGCCGAGTTGGCTTACATATACGGTCAATTGACCTAGGTATAGAGCTATTCCTGTAAGAGAGTTGTACGGCAGTTGCACGAAATTGTTGATGGGAAAAACATCAATTTCGTCACCAAGCTTTAGGACTTTCCTGATGAAAGGCAGCCTTCATAATTTATCTATATTGAAGCAAGATCACATCGTCTATGGACTGCATACGGATTGAACCTCCTAGGCTTCTTATCGCAATGTAATCCTGAGATACTGAACTAAGTTCATTTTAAGGCGGAACGTGCCAGTAACTGCACTTTTCCCTGTAATTCGAAACATAACATTCACTATGGGTAGAACACACTCTCAACGTCGAGTCTTGTATCTGCCGAGTTAGGTTAAATATTTTATGAGTACAATGGGAATCGCAATTGGTGCGACGGCTCTTTCGTTAATACTTGTCGCCGTGTGGCTGATCTCTTTATCGCTAAGAAAGCAGCGCTTGGAACAAGAACGTAAGGCTCGTGCTGTCGCTTACCGAAAAGCGATTGAAAAAGCGCGCATACAAGAGCAAAAAGAGCGTCACTTCAAAGCCGAAACCGGTCATGTACCGTCGATTCTGTATTTGGCAAAAGAAGCTGAACGTAACAATATAAAGGAAGCTCTGTATTGGTACGACAAAGCGGCGCAACTCGATAATATCAATGGCATGTACGGCATTGTGCGCCTAAGCATGAAGCGTAAAGAAGACCTCATTTTAAGAGAGAAAGCCAACTTTTGGCAGCTAGCAATCTCTGCTTTAGACAATGACGTATCGGCGAAATTCGAGATGGGCAAAGCGCTCGTCTTTGGTCGTGGAACCGATAAGAACATCCCTAAGGGTTATACCTATATTGAAGAGTCTGCGGCTGGTGGTAATACTGAAGCGATGCTGTTCATTGGTGACTGGTGTCTAGATAAAGAAAACCCAGACTACTCTGCCGAAAGCTCTGTCGAGTGGTACCAAAAGGCCGCGGAAAAGAATAGCTTAGACGGCAAGATCAAACTTGGTATGAGTTATTTGAACGGTGTGGGTGTTGAGCCTAACCATGGCGAGGCTGTTTACTGGTTTGAGACGGCCGCAGAAAAGAACAGTGCAGAAGCGATGTTTAGAGCAGGTGAAGCTTGGATTGACCATGGTGAACACGGTAATGCCATTGCTTATATCTGGCTATTTCTATCGGCTCATTTTGGTTACTCAGAAGCCAAGCATTTGAGGGATAAAGTAGGCGGTGAACTCGGTGTGGATGCCGTCGTGGGCTTACAAGCTCTGACTAAACCGATAATGACCAAGCTGACACAAGAAGCAATCACTAAGCACTCAATCATTAAGGCGCTCAACAAGCTCTACAAACGCAATGTCCCTGTCCCTAAGAAGGTTAAAGAAGCGTCCGATGAAGAAGGTGAGGAGTTAAATGTCGATGGTAGTCATTTAGAGACCAAAGCGTCGAGTGAGCAAGGTTCTAACGTCGATTACAGCCAGCAGGCGACGCCAAACCATGATAGCGGTGCTGCGAATCAAGGGTCATCCAGCGATCAAGCAACGCATAACAAAGAAGCAAGCCCTAACTCTCTAGATTTCAGTCAGGCAGCCGTGGATCCAAGCTGGAAAAGCAACCACTAAAACGTGTTGGTTAGCTTTGATGAGTTAGACAAGAATGACTGAAGCTGTGAAGCTATAAATCTATAAAGCTATAAATCTATAAATCTATAAATCTATAAATCTTCTAACCGTAATCTAGAAAACCAAGACAACAAAAAAGGGAAGCGAATGCTTCCCTTTTTATTTGTGTGCTATTTGCTTTTAGAGCTTAGAGCTTAGAGCTTAGAGCTTAGAGCTAAAGCCTAATACCAAGAGCTGTTAAGCTTTGTTTTGCTCAGCTTTACATACAGCCGCAGTGAACACTACGTCAGTTGAGCTGTTAAGCGCTGTTTCAGCAGAATCTTGAATCACACCAATGATGAAACCAACCGCTACAACCTGCATCGCTACATCGTTTGAGATACCGAATAGGCCACAAGCTAGAGGAATCAGTAGCAGTGAACCACCGGCAACGCCTGATGCGCCACATGCTGAAATTGCAGCAACAAGGCTTAGTAGAATCGCAGTGAAGATATCAATCTCAATACCCATTGTGTGTACAGCTGCAAGCGTTAACACAGTAATGGTGATTGCAGCACCTGCCATGTTGATGGTTGCGCCTAGAGGGATTGATACAGAGTAAGTGTCTTCATCTAGCTCTAGCTTCTTACAAAGGTTCATGTTCACTGGGATGTTTGCAGCGCTTGAACGAGTGAAGAATGCCGTTACACCAGACTCACGAATACATTGCAGTACAAGTGGGTATGGGTTCTGTTTTGTCTTTACAAAGACAAGCAGTGGGTTAACGACAAGAGCAATGATAAGCATTGAGCTTAGTAGAACCGCTAGCAGTTGACCGTAGCTTGCTAGTGCATCGAAGCCCGTTGTTGCGAATGTAGCCGAAACAAGACCGAAGATACCGAATGGCGCAAGACGAATAATGAAGCGAACAATGTGTGAAACACTGTGGCTAAGGTCTTCGAAAACCGCTTTGGTTGTTGCAGATGCGTGGTGCAGTGCAAGACCAAGACCGATTGCCCAAGCAAGAATACCGATGTAGTTCGCGTTCATTAGTGCGCTAACTGGGTTATCTACAAGCTTGAATAGAAGCGTATGAAGAACTTCTGCAATACCTTGAGGAGGGTTAGCACCTTCAGCGCCAGCAACCAGTGTCAAAGTGGTTGGGAACATGAAGCTCAGTACTACAGCAGTCAGTGCTGCAGAGAACGTACCAATCAGGTAAAGCACAATGATTGGACGCATATGAGTATGCTGACCTTTCTTTTGGTTTGCGATAGAAGCTGCAACAAGAATGAATACTAAAATTGGGGCAACAGCTTTCAGAGCACCAACAAACAGACTACCTAATAGGCCTGCATCTTGAGCTGCTGAAGGAGAAACCATGGCGAGAACGACACCGAAAACAATACCAGCAAGGATCTGTAGAACGAGATTTCCACGAGCGATGCGGGCGAGCATGTTGTGATTTTGCATAAAATACCTGCAATTGTTAATTTATTATAGTGATGTATTTTTTATAAAGTTGTACCAAATCCAACTATACACTAGTGGAATGGGCGGTCATATTAGCGGGATCTAAGAGGGTGTCTAGGAATAGTTTACTTTTAGGGTGATTGTTTGCGCTGCGTGGTGTTTTTAGAGCTAAATGTTAAATTTTTGTGCTTTTGTTGAGGTATAAGTCTGCTGAATAATGTTCCATTGGCTTAATGTTCTAGTATTTATGGTGTGTAAACCATTACTGATAAAAACATTGTGTTCGGAAATAGCTGCCTAAACTTGTATAGGTAAAAAAGCCACTTCAACAGACATCATAGACATCACCTACTTTGCTTAATCTACGTTGGTGCATGACTTGCCATGTTTTGTCGTTATCTAATCTTTCTATCGGCATTCCCACCTACTTAAGCAGCGTTAGCTGTGAATCTCATCAGCTCTCCTTAATAGCGTCAGGCTACTGAACTTAATACCTTGCTACTTTGATATATCGCACACCTTATCTGGTGATTTATATCATCATGTTATTTGATATGACGTAATTTATCTAAAATTGCCGTTGTAAGTGGGTGGCATATATCCTGTGTTGGTCTTAATTTACAAGAGTATGAGCAATGAGTTTAATCAGTATCCCTTATGTAGAAACCTCTGCAGATACCGTTTTACATATAGCAGCCGCTATCGTGCTGATCAGCGCCATAGCGGCTGGCCTGTTCGGTTTTTGGAAGCTTCACGAGATCCCTATTCAAAAGGCTCATAAGACTGACCACCATCAGATAGGGTTGATTACCGCGCTCACTTGGATTGGCTTCATTTGGCACTGGGTGTGGGTGCTCGCCATTATCATTGCGTTTGTAGATTTTGAAAAAGCCATTATCCGACTGCGTGATTTATGGAATTCTCCGGCTCAAGTTAATCAATCAGAGGATGTCTAAATGTTAGAAGGTTTAGCGGTTTGGTGTTTGTTCATCTATTTATTAAGACTTGTTGGCATGCCTTGGAACACAGGGACTAAAGCATTCGCTTATCTAGGAGGCAGTGGTTGGTTGTTATTTGTGTGGGTAGGATTAATTAACTATACACCAATGGATTTGTTGGGAGGCTCTGTGGTGCAGTCTCCTCACATTCAGCTTCGCCCAACCTCAACCAATGTCTCGGGCAAGGTCGACCAGATTTATATCACCCCGAACCAACGCATTGAGAAAGGGCAGTTAATCTATGAGATTGAAAACGAGCCTTATCAAATTGCTTATGAACAAGCGAAGATTTCGCGCGACTCGGCAAACGTAGCGGTTAGCACTGCGGCTGAAGAAGTAAAAATCGCTGAATCCAGCTATCAGGCAGCGTTACATGATTTTGAAATGACACAAAGTGAGCTTTCAGCTGCTCAGTCAAATAGAGACTTACAGAAAAGAACGTTGAAGCGTTATCTTGAACAAAACCGAGTCGTGCGTAATACGATCACTGAAAGCATGATTGATAACCAGCAAACGGTCGCCGATTCTGCTGTGTACACTGTGGCCAAGCTTGAGTCACAGCTGAGCAAAAAGAAATCTGATGTAGAGAAAGCCAAGCTACAAATAACCAAAGCGGAACTCTCGGTTGAATCCCGTCAGTCAGACTTTAACGAAACAATTCAGAAGGTGAATAAAGCAAAATGGGATCTTGATAGCACCAAGATTTATGCACCCGCTGATGGCTTTGTGACTAACTTTATTCTTCGTGAAGGTCAGCTTGTTTCTAGAGTTCCACGATTGCAGATGTACACCAACGAGAAATACGTATTGATGAGAGTGAATCATCAAGCGATTAGAAATGTTAAACCGGGTCAATTGGCTGAATTTACAACGCCAGTTTATCCAGGGAAAGTATTCACGGCAGAGGTTGAAGGTATTATTGAAGCAACCGGCGAAGCGCAAAGTAACTTGCTTGGCTTTGACCAGAATGTTCGCTCTACGACAGGCAAGAACCTACAAAACAAACATCACTTTGTTAGGTTGAAAGTCTTTGAACCTGAAGGCTATAGCGTACCAGTCGGCTCGGTTGGTTTAGCTTGGATTAGCGGAGAAAAGCCAACAGAGCTTATGGCGTTTCTTGATGTAATACGTGGAATAATTTTACGTATGAAGTCGCAGCTCTACTACTTCTACTCTTTCTAGGTCTAGAACCAGAGTTAATTCGGTTATTTAATTCCGAATTATTCAAAATAAGATTATTAATGAAATTACGGGCCACAGTCGTGGTCTGTAATTTTAATATGTTTGCTATTCAGTGAATATTTAATCGAAAGTCTAAATTTAACTGGAATATATTTATGCTATTCATATCTTCTGAAATAAAAAGATGCATTAAACCTATTATCTCTCTGTTGCTATTAACGAGCTTGGTGGGCTGTCAGGCGACTCAACGTCAGGACGCAACGACTGGTGAGATGGAAACGAATTCCACAACAAAAGGGACTGCGATTGGTTCTTTGTCTGGTGCTGCGATTGGTCTCCTGTCTGGAGATAATTCAAAAGAACGGAAAAGAGAGCGTTAATTGGGGCAACGGCTGGCGGTCTCATCGGTGGAGGAGTCGGCTACTCACTGGATAAACAAGAGGAAGCTTTGCGTCAGGAGTTGCTAGATTCAGGCGTTCAAGTAAAGCGTGTTGGTGAAAATGAGTTAGTGTTGGTGATGGAAAACGGCATCGGTTTTCGCTCTGGTGAATACCTACTTGAAGCGACGGTATACAATTCATTGAATGGTGTTGCGAGAATATTGGTCGAGTACCCAGATTCGTATTTGCAGATCAAAGGCTATACCGACAGTACTGGCAATGATGCTTCTAATCAGCAGTTGTCTGAGAAACGTGCTGATTCAGTAAAAGCTTACTTAGTGAATCAAAAAGTGAAAGGTGGACGAATCAGTACCAGCGGCCTTGGTGAACGTTACCCTATTTGTGACAATGCAACCGAAGACGGAAGAGCCTGCAATCGCCGTGTCGAGATCAGTATCCAAGCCATCTAGCGAGGTGATGCAACCTTTCTCATCCGCAAGTAGAGACACTCTGCGGATGTTTTATTTTATTCCAATGATTTGAGATATTGCTTGGGTGTCATGCCTCGATGCTTCTTAAACATATGCGTAAAGCTATCGAGATGGTTATACCCTAAACTGCTTGCAACTTCTTCGACTGGTATTGATTGGCTTAGCATTTTGACCGCTTTGTTGCTTAAGACAAAACCACACATTTCGGTAAAGTTGTGGCCATATTTATGGAATCTACGTTGAAACTGCTGAATTGATAGGCCCAACAGGTTCGATACTCTTTCGAGTGTCGGTAAACCAAAATGACATGAGTAGTTGATGGCTTCATAAACTAACTTAGTGTCATCGCTAGGATCGGGCATGTCTAAACATCGGTCCAAATCCTCAAAATTCAGCGAAAAGGTTTGCTTGGTATCTTGATTATCAGCCAGGTTTGCCAAGCGTAAGCTGGAATGAAACCAGATCTCTGTTTGATGATGATTCCACGCGACATCACAGCCAAAATAATCTTGATATAGTTTCTCATCCGCACGCTCTCCTGAAAGTAGTACGCGCATCGGAGCAAAGTCTGCCCCAAGGTATTTTTTCAATATTTTTGACATCAAAACAGCGACTCTAATACTGTCATGAACGTCTAAGTGTTCTGCATCATACTGATTGTTGTAAGTCCACTTGATGATAGACCCCGCAGGTGCAGCAACCCAAAAAGCACCGGATTGAATACACCCCATGCCGTAATTTACCTTTCTTATCGTCGACATTAAGTCATGACCAGAGAACATCCATTGGCCTAATCCGCCCAAGTCTTCGACCCGGAAATGGCGCACAGCCTCGAGCATAAAGTTTGGATTTTTTGTATAGCATTCGAGTTCTTCATAAAGCTGAAATACCTCAGAAATGGGCAACAGGTTCATTGTGTGATTAAACGCGGATTGGGGAATTGTCTGTGGGGAGATTGGATCTGAATAATATTGATTACATACGTTGTAATACAAATTCATCAGGCTATTTACCCTTATAAAGTAAGTTGTGTTGATAGTCATTGATCCATCCAAACCTCTGTGAATTAGGTCATAAACATAGCATAAATGACGTAATTTAACGAGTTTTAACAGACCCCAACGATGTTAGTTAACATCAAATATATCGGTAAAGTAGTGGCGATAATATTAGTAATAATGGTGTTAACTACAATTATTGATAGCTGTAAATACTGAGTTGAGTAAACCCCAATACTATTTTTGAGAACCAGAAATAAATTGGATGGAAATTTTTAATCATGGTTTCAGCGTCTTTTAACTTCAGAGAATTAAATAGAGATTAATTAATGACACATACTCCTAAGATAGAAAAAATTAGCGTGTTTGATCGTATTAACGCATCGGCACTGATGTTATTGACTTCTGAATATAAAAGCTTGGAGCAGTTGCGAAGAAAAAACGACTATCCAATGTTCCCAACATTTGAAACGACACCATCCATGCCAATAAAGCGAACCAAGATAAATGGTGTCGATATTCGATACGCACATTCTGAAGCGATTGGTAAACCGACTCTTGTGATGCTTTCCCCTTTTCCTCAAAGCATTCTTGCGTATGCCCCTATTTGGAGTGGGTTGGCTGAACACTACAACCTATATGCTTACGATATGCCTGGGTTCGGCGGCAGTGCGGGCGGGATTGAATACATGTCTTTCAAGGCTCAAGGCGACTTTTTAAAAGAATTCTTAAATCATTTGGATATTCAAGAACCACATTTATTGGGGCCTGACGTTGGTATGCCCGCGATCGTTTACTATGTGGGCACATATGACAATGATGTCAAAAGTTTATTGATAGGCGATGGCCCAGCAATTAATCCTTCGTCAAATGCAAGCGCCATCCGAAAAATGGTCGACTCATCGTTTTGGCGCACTGTTTTTAAAGTGACAGGGGCTGGCTCTTTAGTTCAAGGCTGTATCAAGGTTTGCTATACGAACTATCGCCCCAATCAAGAAGAGATTTCCGACTATATTGCTTCTTATCGCAATCGAATTCCTGCCGTCATGCAATGGTTTAAAGATTACCCAAAAAGTCTAGCAACGGTTGATCCATTGCTCGATAAAATAGAGTTACCCACTCAGATATTTTGGGGAGAAAACGATGCAATTCTTTACGTCGATAATGGAGAACGTTTAGCTAAACGCATGTCGAATGCTGAGTTAACAGTATTCAAAGACAGTGGTCATTTTTGTTATCAAGATAGGTACCAAGAGTTTTCGCTAATGGTGAAATATTGGATTGATAAGACGCAATAACAGTTAAATGATTGAGTAAATATGATTGAAATGGAACTACGAGAAGGTTCATGCTCAATAAAAGTGAATGTCGATTTATTGAGCGCCTTTCGAGCTTTTTACCACTTCTATCCTCATCCCTTACCTAAAACTAATCAAGGCATTGTAAATGCAGAAGCTAACCCTTTTAGCGCTAAGTTGTATTCTATTATTAGGTTGTTCTATTAATAAGGCAGCCGAAGAAAAAGACCACTTCGTTGATGATTATATCGAAATTAATAAACAAAATATTAAAGACTTACCTCAGTTGTTAAATGCTATCGCGTTTGAATATTCTAGGTTTGCTAATCAAGCTGAATAGCCGCTTTTGCCCTCGCTGACAATTATGTTTCACGATCCTGTTTTAGAGTCGAGTCTGGTACATAAAGAGCATTTGAGTACGTTAGGCATCCCCTTAAACGTCTCGCTATATATAGACGAAAATGGAGCTCCTAACGTGATTGGAGTGAAACTCGTCACTCGGACGTGAGTTACAGCGTTAGCTTTAAGGTTGAGGGTATATAACAATATGATGCAGCTTTGATCTATTGCATTAGTGGCTTTGGTGCCTTCTTCCTCTAATGCCTAGGCTTCCTCTATCTGCACATTCAATGGCCGATATTTGAAGAAGTTATCACCTAGAAGTTTTCAATCATTTGTACGAAGGGTACTGTTGAAACATTTCAGCGATCTCCTCGTAAATCAGCTCTTCACGTTCCTTAGAACTCATTGAGCGAGTCAATTTTCGGCTTGAATTCGCTGTCCATACAACGATGTTGGTTCTATCATCGATCAGTTCTACAACCAATTGTCCGTACGTCTGTCGGTGATAATTTTGTGGAGTGGACATTCCCCCACGGAAATTGTTCCAACCATAGCCAATACCAACTGACGAGCCGGAAGACACAAGTTCAGATTCTTGCTGAAGTTGGTAGCGGACGTATAGGTCGCCTCCGTCCTCTACAAACGAAACCCCTGTGCGGCTCATTTCTTTAATGATCGCACTTTCAATCCTGATTGAGTCGATACTAATCGGTATTTTGTTCTTCTCTTCTGCCGCAGTCCCGGGCGAGCTGAAATCATAGGTTTTATACATTGAGAAATCGGTTTGCTTATCGAAGTCAGTATTTATTGTAGAGCAGGCAGCTAGAGGAAGCGTTAATAATATGGTGGTTAGACGAAGCATTTTCTATCTCCTTGGAAGGTGGTTTGAAATGAAATTTTCTTCTGAAGGTGATTATACTTGTCCGGTATTCGATACTTTATGTTCGTTATATTCAGTCAATCTGATAGTAAAAGTGACGCGATTAATCGTATTTTAACTTTATTGTTCAAGGGCGAATTATATTGAACTGGATAAAGAGAATCATTAACGTGATGATTAACTCGCTAAGAAAAATTCCAACTATTATAAATGGTGAATTTTTACTTTCGGAAGCAGACGATATCTTAATATCCCTTGTTGATGAGGAAGGGAATTTGTAGATAAAGCCCCACGCGATTGACACGTGGGGCTCGGTGTTTCAGCTCAGCGTTGAGCGATTAACTCAGATTACCGTCAATATCCAACTGCTTAAGCTGAGCCTTTCTTAATATTGCGGCTTTCTGACTGTACGTTTCGGTACATTTTGGAAAGCTGCTTATTGTTAGCGCGTTGCTCTGCAAGAGAAGCGCCGTTTCTTGCTTGCTCTCTCAGTAGCTTTTGATAGTTAGTAAATCGTCTTTCAGACAGTTCACCACTCTCAATGGCAGCCCTTATCTTGCATCCCGGCTCTGATTCATGATGACAATCAGAGAAGCGGCAGTGCATTGCTAACTCTTCGACGTCTGAAAAAGTTTCACTCACGCCTTCAGCGCAGTCTGCAAGTTGTAGCTCTCGCATTCCTGGAGTGTCGAGAAGCAAGCCACCTGATGCGAGCAAGTGGAGTGATCGTGATGTGGTTGTATGACGACCTTTACTGTCGTCTTCACGAATACCACCAGTTGCCTGCGATGCTTCACCTAGCAATGAGTTAACCAAAGTCGACTTACCCACACCAGAAGAGCCCATTAGCGCGACGGTCTTGCCGATTTTACACCAAGGTGAAAGTACTTGGGTTGAGTCTTGATCTAGGCTGTTGACCGCTTCGATCATCAGCATCGGGTCTAAGCTTTGTACCTGTTGTACTTTGTCTTCGTAGTCGTCACACAAGTCTTTCTTCGTCAGGACGATAACCGCTTCAACTTGTGCTTCATTTGCGAGTGCCAGGTAGCGTTCAATGCGACTCAGATTAAAGTCGTTGTTCAATGAAACCACGATAAACACTGTGTCGATATTGGCTGAAATATATTGTTCAGCCACACGACTGCCCGCAGCTTTTCGGCTAAAGAGCGATTGGCGTTCTAGTAAGCGATCGAATTGCAGTTCAGAGTTCAATATTACCCAGTCGCCAACGGTCATTGCCGGTTGGTTTTGGTGGATGGGTAGAACAATTTCACCTTGCTCTGACGCTAATGTATAGCCATTGCGGTGATGTGCGACGATACGAGCAATGACGGAGTGATCATAGTCTTCGAGTGTCAGTTGTTGTTGGAATACAGGTTGCCATCCAAGTTGTTGAAGTGACATTGGATGAGAAAATGCGTTTTGTGAATTCATGTCTATTTACCCAGACGTGCGAGCTTTCTTTTCTTGTGAGAGCATTAAAGTCTTATCAGTGCATTAAAGTCTGATGAGAGCATTAACGCCTTGTAAGATCTCAGGTTGTCGATGAGATCGAAAAGCGTTGGTCAGTTCAAAAAGCGTCGAGACGTCAAAAATGTTTGAGCTTGGGTCGAATTCAAAATCGATAGGACCCCGGATTTGAGTCATGCTTTACAGGCATGCAGATATTGATCACTTACGATCAACAGTAAACCGGGTAAAAGTGTGCGGTAGCCAGCTGATGGCTTAATGTTGGTAGTTCGAGATTAAAGTTTGATTAACCAAACAAATTAACGCGTTACTTTTACTGCCAGTTTTAGTGTTTTCATTACAATCATCTTCTATTCTCCTTGGTTTATTAATGTGTTCAGGCTTTGAATAAAAAGCGCGCTCAGTTTAACAAAAAGCCACGATGGCGAGAAGTCATCGTGGCTTAAATTATTTTATCAATTGTGAATACGATTAATGATGGTCGTGGTTCATCTTTTTCATGCCGCTCATCACTTTCTTCACTGGTGCGTCGAAGGTTTGCGTTTCACCGTTAGCGAAAGTCAGAGTCATCTCGATTTGCTCACCTTCTTTTAGGCTACTTTTTAGGTCGAACAACATGATGTGTAGGCTACCAGGTTTAAGTACCGCTTCACCGTTTGCAGGGATGGTGATCTCTTGAACTTGGCGCATTTTCATAACATCGCCATCCATGATTACATCATGAAGTTCTACTTTACCTGCTGCAGGTGTTGTTGCAGAAACAATAGCGCGATCTTTATCGCTGTGGTTCATCAGAGTCGTGAACACCGCGCTGTTCACTGCTGAAGGCGGGGTTGCACGAGCGTACGCGTCATGAACCATAATATCGCTACTAGCCTGAGCAAAAGGGGTGAGCAATAAGCCTGCTAGAGCAAGTGCTTTTAACTTCATGTTGTTGTCCTTAATTTTTATGTTTTTGGTCTGGGACCTGACTTTTTTTGAACTTTATTGAGTAAGTTCTTTGTTTTTACGTTTTACTGCGTCAGCTTGTTGATAGCCTCAACAATTGGCGCTGGCGTCAACGTGTGCGGTACTTTGGTAATCAAGGTACCGTCGGGCTTTAAAAAATAAAAATATGAGCTGTGGTCTAGGGTGTATTCCAACTCTGAACCTTCCAGCTTGGTCTTTCTGAAAATAACACCGTAGTTGTGTGCAAGCGTGGTTGTCACATCCAAAGGACCACTTAATCCTTCCATCATTGGGTGGAAGTATTGTGCGTATTCGTATGAGGCTTCTGCTGCATCACGCTCAGGGTCGAGAGAGACAAACATCGGGCGAATCTTGGCTTTTGCTTCATCAGAGACTTGGTTAAGTGCTCCGGCCAACATAGCCAAAGAAGTGGGGCACACATCTGGGCAGCGTGTGAAACCGAAGTAAACGATACGAATTCTGTCATCGGTTTGGTCAAAGATTTCCGTTGGTTGGTTGTCTTTGCCGAAAAGAGTCGTTGCGGAGAACTCTTGTTTTGCAGCGTGTTGTTCTTGAACTTCGTTTTGCCCATCAAGATAGCTTTTGACACCAAAGCCAAGTACAAAAGCGACAACCAATGCTAACGACCAATTTCTACTCATCTTGCCATCCTTATTGCAGGGTTTACAGTATCGACACCATCAGTGAGTTCACCGATCCATGTCATTTTATCTAAAGTACATACAGGTAAAATCACATTACCTTCATAGGTATTGTTGCCAATGCTCTTTAATTGAAAACGCGCTGATCCCATTTCCATTTCTAAACCTGTGAGCGATAACATCAGTGTCTCAGATGCAGCACCTTCCCAAACTACCTTTATCTTTGTGGGTAGAAGAGGTTGCGCGGTTTCTCGGTCAAGCGACATTGAAATGGATTCCTGCTCACACGATGTGGTTGAAAGCATGCAGTAATCATCCAAGTTGACGTCGGCAGTTGAGTGCTCCATCGCTGATTTAAACTGCTGAATTGCTTGCGGCCCATAAAAGCCTGCCACGAGAGCGATCCCAACAGCAGCAACCTTTAATGCAGAGTGCATGTCGTGTTCTCATTTAATTTTATAAGAGCGGCGATGTTATCACACCCCTCAATACGTGCTTGTATCAAAAAGCAATTTTGTGCGTATGGTAGAACTAAAAAAGCGAAGCCATTGGCTTCGCTTTTGTCTGTTTAATAGATATGTGAGCTTAGTATTTCTAAGTTCTATCCATTTTGAACATGTTCCAGAAATACGTTGAATGATTAGTCAGCGTTACGCTCTGCGAACTTCTCCAGGCCTAAAACCAATGCAATCGCAGCAAACATCATCACAATCGCCATGACCAACTGAGAAGGCTGAGAGGTTACCGCTTCAAAATCAAACGGTGATAGGTTTTCTTGAATCAGAGGAACTTGTTCACCTTTTGAGTTTGTGCGCCAGCTGATGGTCTCTTTCCAAGGCCAGATCTTAGGCAGCGTACCGATCATCAAACCGGTTAAGAATACCAATGTGAAGTCGCGGAATGAACGCAATAGCCAAGACAGTACATGTGAGAAAGTCAGCAGTCCGATCACACAGCCCGCAAGGAATAGCGCAAGTACATCGACTTGAAATGATTTAACGGCGCCAAGCACGGGGCCATACATGCCAATTAGGAGCAGAATAAAGCTGCCTGAAATACCGGGTAAAATCATCGCGCAGATAGCAATCGCACCCGCAATCAATACGTTGATGCTGGTTGGTTCCATTTGCAGCGGTTTAAGCACGGTAATGCTATAAGCGAAAGCAACGCCAAGCAGCAAAAACACGAAGCGAATCATATCGCGTTTCTCTACTTGCTTAAGAATATGGAAAACCGAGACCAAGATCAGGCCGAAGAAGAAAGACCACAGTGGAACAGGGTGGGTGACTAATAACCAAGAAATCAATTTTGCGAATGTCGCAATGCTCGTGAATACGCCCGCGAACAGTGAAATTAGGAAGAAACCATTGATGTGATTAAACGCGGCTTTGAAGCCTTCGCGTTTCCATAAGCCAAGTACGCTAGGGTTAATTCTGCGAATGCTTTCTAGCAGCGTATCGTAGATACCAGTGATGAATGCGATGGTTCCGCCCGACACGCCAGGAACAACGTCTGCTGCGCCCATAGCCATGCCTTTGAAAAAAGTACTTAAGTAGTTCATTGCTTCATAGAGTTGAGGATGATTTTGTGCAGTATACAAACTTTAGTGTAAAAAAAGTATGAATATGCTTTTGGGGAAGGGCTTTTATTACTCTCTTAACTGTAAGGCAATAAGTTGAAGTGAACATTTGCCTAACATTTAAAATACAACCACTTAGTAATTTGTCATTAACAGCAGAGATGAAACTGATCTCTTATCGATATTGCATCTTGGTTGCATTATGCAAATGCACTTTGCAATTCGCATGACAAATTCATGGTTTTTATGCGATGCAGGGCTTATAAAACGTCGAATAAAAGTTGGCACGCTAACTGCATTATGTATACTGACCCTTCTTAAGCCGAGGGTCACCTAGCCAACTGACGTTGTTAGTGAACTTATGATTTGTTCACAAATATATGAGCCAATCGCGATTATTGCGGTTGGCTATTTTTTTGCTTGTCATTTGGTGATTGTCTTTTTTCATTTCCCGTTCCTACACTTTTAGGCTCTAAACTTCAGATGAAAAAAAGCCAGCCACCGTCGGTGACCAGCTTATGTTTTCTCGAATTTCGAATCCGTTTAGTAACCCATTAACTGCAACAAATTCTCTGCTGTGCTTATCGCTTCTTTACGGTTAGCGATGTTGAGCTTCTGATAAAGATTTCGAATGTGAGTTTTGATCGTGGTGCCTGCTACATCCAGTTCTTGAGCGATTTGCTCGTTACTGAAGCCAGAGTAGATCAAGCCCAGTACCTGCCATTCACGTTGAGTTAGTGGGCTGGTACGTACAAGTTCAGGAATGTTTGGGTGATTAACCAAGTTTTCAACAAAGTCTTCATCAAAGTGAACTGAGCGGCTGCGTTGGGTCGCGGAAATATCTTTCATGATTTGTTGTGCGCGGTGACGTTCTAAATCACCTAAGCCTGGCTTGTTGCTCAACTTATCCAAGATATGCCCGATAGTCCCACCGTCTACCAAGAAGTTACCGACCATACCGGTTTGGTTAGTCATATGAAGCGCTTCTTCGAGTAGTATTCGTGCGCTGTCTTCATCGTTAATTTGTGTACGTAACACGGCTTCAACGATCAAGTTGCGGTTGGTGTCTGTAATCAGGTGCGAACGCTGGGCTTCACTCTTAAGGAAGGTCAGCGCTTCTTCTGCGTCTTCATACTGCTCAAGGATGATGTGAGCACGAACGATGTTTCGCCACTGAAGTTGGCAGAAGTGGTTACTTGCCGATTCAGGTCGAACAGCCACACTCAGCCAATCACGGATAGCTTCTTTATCGCCTTTTACTTGCCAGAACAGAATCAAAGAAAGAGAAGCATTTGCCGTCCAATCTACGTGGTAAGTCGATTGACGCAATAGGTGCTGAATCTGGTCGATAAATTTCGACGCTTTATCAATCTCACCACGGCTCAATGAAATACGAGCCAACATAGAATAGCTGTGCAGGTGTTTACTCGGAGAGTGGTGACCAAGGATATCTAAGCCTTTGTAGCAACACTCTTCCGCTTCATCTAGTCGGTTCCAACACCAGAAGATCTGAGCGCGAACACGCAGCAAGAATTCGTGCAGAGGTACGTATTGCAGCTGATGTTCTTCAATCAATTTGAATGCACTGTCTTGTAGCTCAAATGCAGCTTGAACATAACCTTGAGCAATCAAGATTTCGCTTTGTTGCAGAATCGCCCACAGGGCCTGATGGTAAACCTGATACTGACGTGCCAGTTTTTCTGTCTGTTGCATCATTGGTAGCGCACGGCTTAGGTTACCCATTACGTGATTCACTTCGCCCACAACCGAGGTTGCGACAATGCGGCTACGATAAACGGTGGTGTTCAACTGACTCAACGAAAGCTCAGCCAATTCCAATGCTTTCTCAGGCTCATTGCTGTTGATGGCAACTTGTGCGCGTAAGGCGTTGTATTGGCCTTGCTGCTGAGTATCGAGTTCAATGTTTCGCGCTTGATATTGAGTCTCAGCCTCTTCCAACAAAGTACCCACTTGGTCATAACGGTGCTGACTTTGTGCAAGCCAAGCGCGCAACATCGAAAGCTTTGGCTCACTGTATAGTTGATCTGTGGTTAGCTGTTTGATCGCCATTTCTAATGACGAAAGCTCACCTTGGTTGAACATCGGCCAACCGTGCTCAGTCAGGATTTGAATGATCAGTTCTGGATCTTCAGCGCGCTGTGCGTGACGTAGTGCTTGGTGTGGTGTGTTTTGCTTGATCCACGCTTTTGCAGCACTTCGATGCAGTTCAGCTTCTTGCTGAGGAATTCGAGCTTGGCGCTCATGTGCGAGGAATTCACCAAACAAGTTATGGAAGCGATACCAGTTCTTTTCACCTTCAAGCGGGTAGATGAACAAACCAAAACGGTTGAGTGATTCGATCATACCTAACGCATCTTCACGCTGTGTAAGTGCACACACAAGCTCATCGTTGAAGTGATCAAGCACAGAACATTGCATCAAGAACTGTCGGGTTTCTTTGTCTAGCAGGTCGAATACTTCTTCAACCAAGTAGTCCCAAAGATGGGCGTGGTTAAAGTGAGAGAATGACTCTGCGGACTGTGCAAGAGTGCGTTTTTGGTGTTGTGCTTGTAGCGCGATAAGTTGTAGTGCAGAAGGCCAACCTTCTACATAACTACAAATGCTATCTGCCGTGGTGTCATCAATGCCGTCGGCTACGCGTTGGTTGAAAAAGCGTGTGGTTTCTTCGGTATCAAACGCCAACGAGTCATTACCTAATTCGATCATTAAGTCACGAACGCGGAGGTTTGCTGTACCAAGTGGTGGCGTACCACGACTGGTGACAACCAACGTTAGGTTATCGGGCATGTGTTTGAGGAAGAAGCGCATGGCTTCGTGGATGTCGTCATTGTTGACCAAGTGATAGTCATCCAACACCAGAAAGCACTCGTGATGGAATTCCGACATCTCGGCAAATACTTCACTTAATAAAGAATGCAGCGATGAAAACTGTCGCTTTTCTGCCAGTTTTTGGGCATTCGGACAGGCATTTTGAGTCGCTTTATTAAGTGATTGAAGTAGGTAGTTGATAAAGCGGAAGGCATCATTGTCGCTATCATCAATGCTGTACCAACCCACATTAGGTTTATCTACCAACCATTGTGCAGCCATGGTGGTTTTGCCGTAGCCCGCTGGAGAGCGGAACAACACAAGCTTATAGCAATCTGCATTGTGAAGCAGATCGAGAACCCTAGGTCGTAGGATTGCATTATGTAAGCGGCCGGGACGAGTCAGTTTCGAAGGGATCCACATATCGAAGTTTTACACCTATTCCGTGGCTATGTTCTGGAATATCCCAATCTATCGTTGAGTGCACTCCAATGACATGAGCCTAATTACTTAAGTCTTTACTCATATTACGTGAAGCCAAACGTTACCGACTACGATCCTCCTCAGAAACCTTGCACTCCTGCATGTTTTTGGGTGTCTACGCCCTTTATTTGAGACTTTGCTCACGTTGCGGGTTGGTTTGTGAATGTGACTTCGTTCATCCCTACACGGGAATCAATGCAAAAGATGAGAGTTGGAAATTATTTTCGTGATCTGAAACTCAGATTTGGCAATGACTTTAAATGGGTTAAATAAAAGTCACATCAATTGAAGTTAAGTTATCGAACGGGAGCTTGTGATCTTAGTCACTCCAAGTTTTTGTTCGCAGTCAGAACATGAGAGTCAGATCACTAACCCTAAGTCGGTACGCCCCCTACGCCCTCCCATCTACTCCTAGTCAGTTGCATTAGCGGGAGGATGTTTAGTTTATGGTGACCATGCACGATATGTCACAGATGAATTAGAACTATTAAAAGCGAGATTTCTGAAATGAAACCAACTCAGCAAAAAACTTTCGATAAAGTGTCATTCCAAGAGAGTGTTAAGAAACATTTATCTGCAACCTACGCAACAACGATTGAAAACGCAGATAGCCGCGCATGGTACCTAGCAATGGGGCGTGCGCTAGCAGAACTCACAACATTTGATCTGTTAGAAACTGAAAATGACGAAAAAATTAAGAACGCGAAGAGCGTTAACTACCTATCACTTGAGTTTTTGATTGGCCGTCTAACAGGTAACAACCTGATCAGCATGGGTCTATACGAACAGATCACTCATGCAATGGAAGAGCTAGGTCAAAACCTAACTGACCTTCTAGAAGAAGAACGTGACCCATCACTAGGTAATGGTGGTCTTGGTCGTCTAGCCGCTTGTTTTATGGATTCTTGTGCCGCTCAAGAATACCCAACAGTAGGCTACGGTCTTCACTACGAATACGGTCTATTCAAACAGTCTTTCCAAGACGGTCGTCAGCAAGAAGCACCTGACGCATGGCGTGGTGTTGAAGGTTACCCATGGGAAGTAGCTCGTCCAGAACTAGCACAACACATTGGTTTTTACGGTCATGTAGACGTTGAATTCATCGACGGTAAAGAAGTACGTACTTGGGTTCCAGGTATGGAAGTAAAAGCAATGCCTTGGGATCTACCAATCGTAGGTTACGAGTCAAGCACGGTTTACCCGCTGCGTCTTTGGGAATGTCAGGCAATTGCACCATTCTCACTAGCAAGCTTCAACAACGGTGATTACTTCGAAGCGCAACACTCGCTAATCGATGCAGGTAACATCACTAAGGTTCTTTACCCGAACGATAACCACGAGAAAGGTAAGACACTGCGTCTAATGCAGCAGTACTTCCATTCAGCAGCATCGGTTCGCGATATTCTACGTCGTCACGAAGCAGCAGGTTTCTCTCTAGAAGATCTGCCTAAGCAAGAAACGATTCAGCTTAACGATACGCACCCAACGATTGCGATTCCTGAGCTAATGCGCATCTTGATTGACGAGAAAGGTCTATCTTGGGACCAAGCATGGGAAATCAGTGCTCATACGTTCGCATACACGAACCACACACTACTTCCTGAAGCACTAGAGACTTGGTCTGAATCACTGATCAACCGTCTTCTTCCACGTCACATGGAAATCATTTTTGAAATCAACCACCGCTTCATGCAAGAAGTTCGCAAGATGTGGCCTGGTGACGGTGAGAAGCAAGCGAAGCTTTCTATCATCCAAGAAGGTTTCCACCGCATGGTTCGCATGGCAAACCTATGTGTGATTGGTTCTTACAAAGTAAACGGTGTAGCTGCGCTTCACTCACAACTGGTTAAGAAAGACTTGTTCCCTGAGTTCAACGAAATCTTCCCAGGTAAACTGACTAACGTAACGAACGGCATCACGCCACGTCGTTGGTTGAAGTTCTGTAACCCAGGTCTATCTACGCTAATCACGGGTAAGATCGGCACTGAATGGCCAGCAAAACTTGAGCAGCTAGAAGGCATCGCTAAGTTTGCAACAGACGCGAAATTCCAAAAAGAATTCATGGCTGTTAAGAAAGAAAACAAACAGCGCCTAGCTGATTGGGTTCAAGAGAACATGGGTATCGAGCTAGATACTAACGCTATCTTTGACGTTCAAATCAAACGTCTTCACGAATACAAGCGTCAGCACCTAGATTTGCTACACATTCTATCTCTGTACCACCGTATTCTTAACGAACCTGGTTTCGAGTGTGAGCCACGCGTATGTTTCTTCGCAGCGAAAGCAGCACCGGGTTACCACCTAGCGAAAGAGATCATCTTCGCGGTTAACAAGATTGCAGAGAAGATCAACAACGACCCTCGCATCGGTAACAAACTGAAAGTGGTATTCATTCCTGACTACCGTGTAAGCATGGCTGAAATCATCATCCCTGCAGCAGACGTTTCTCAGCAAATCTCACTAGCGGGTAAAGAAGCATCTGGTACGGGCAACATGAAGATGGCTCTAAACGGCGCGCTAACTATCGGTACGATGGATGGTGCAAACGTTGAGATTCGTGAAGAAGTGGGTGATGAAAACATCTACATCTTCGGCCTAGACGTTGATGGTGTTCAAGCTCTGAAAGCTCAAGGCTACAACCCATACGACTACTACAATGCAGACCCACTACTGAAAGCATCTCTAGACCTACTGACTGGCGATGAGTTCACTCCAGGTCAACCAGGCCTTCTACGTGCAACGTTTGATAGCCTGCTAGACGGTGGTGACCCTTACCTATGTCTTGCTGACTTCGCGTCTTACGTGAAAGCGCACGAAGACATGGGCACGCAATACAAAGACCAAGCAGGTTGGGCTAAGAAAGCAATTCTTAACACAGCATTGGTTGGTAAGTTCACATCAGACCGCTCTATCCGCGACTACGTGAACAACATCTGGAAACTTGAAGCGGTTAACCGTTAATACTTCCAAAGTAGCCAAGGCAGTTTCTGCCTTGGCTCAATTAGCTTGTGAGCAAACGAAAGGCTTAAAGGTTTCGTTTATAAACAAGCTGCTTACAAACCGATTGTCACAAGCTAATTGATTAGTAAAAATTAAATTAACAACCCTACAAAATAGAAAGCGTCAGAACGTTTTCGGAGAGAGCGATGAAAGAACAGACCGTATTAAAACAAGTCGCAGAAATGGCAAACATTGCCGACAGTTACGTTAGTGCGTGGGGCGATGAAGCACAAGTATCAGACGAGACGATCACGTCTCTATTGGCTTCGTTGGGCTACGATACAAGCAGCGATGATGCACTGCTTAAGTCAGCAGAAAGAAAACACAAAAAAGATGTACTAGACCCAGTTCTTGTCTTGCGTGACGGTGAGCCAGTAGAAGTGGCGCTTAATCTAGGTGTAAGTGCTCGTGAAAGTGAGTTCAGCTGGCGCTTAGAAACCGAGCAAGGAGAGGTACTTGAAGGCTATCTTCAATCTCAAGTCATTCGTGACGAGCGTGCCGAGGGTGGCCCTTTAGTGTTTGCATTGCCAAGTGATTTGGCATGGGGTTATCACAAGCTCATTGTGAGCCGTAAGCGCCGTAAGAAGCCTTACGAGATGACACTGATTATTACGCCAAAAGCGTGTTTCAAGCAGTCACCAATCGAGCAAGGCAAAAAGCTTTGGGGACCCAGTGTTCAACTTTATACCCTAAGAACTCAGCATAACTGGGGTATTGGTGATTTCGGAGACCTAAAACAGCTTGTTGCGGATATCGCTTCTCGTGGTGGTGACTTCGTTGGTCTAAACCCAATTCACTCATTGTTCCCTGCGAACCCTGAAGGTGCGAGCCCATATAGCCCATCTTCTCGTCGCTGGTTGAACATCTTATACATTGATGTGAGTTCAGTTCCTGAATTTGCACTAAGTGCAGAAGCACAACAAACAGTCGGCAGCGCAGAGTTCCAACAGCGTCTACAAAAAGCGCGTGAAGCACACTGGGTAAACTACACCGAAGTGTCTGAGCTTAAGATGAGCATCTTGCCTCTGCTATTCGCAGAATTTAAGACTCGTCATCTAGACAAAAACAGCGACCGTGCACAAGCGTTCTTAGCCTTCGTAGAAGAGGGTGGCGATAGCCTGATGCATCAAGCGGCGTTTGATGCTCTACATGGTGAACTGCATGCAGAAGATTCTGGCATGTGGGGATGGCCGGTATTCCCTGAGAAGTACCGTACATTCGACAGCCCAGCGACACAGAAATACATCAAAGAGAACTTAGAAAACGTTCATCTGTACATGTACCTGCAATGGCTAGCAGATTGCCAGATCAACGATGCACAGTCTCTTGCAGAAGAGAAGGGCATGGCTGTTGGCCTGTACCGTGACTTAGCGGTAGGTGTTGCAGATTCAGGCAGCGAGACTTGGGCTGACGAAGGCAACCTAGTGATGGATGCGAGCATTGGTGCTCCACCTGATATTCTTGGTCCTTTGGGTCAGAACTGGGGTCTACCTCCGTTAAACCCAGAAGTGCTTCAAGAAACAAGCTACGACGCTTACATCAAGCTACTTCGTGCGAACATGAAGCACTGTGGTGCACTGCGTATCGACCACGTTTTAGGTCTACTGCGCTTGTGGTGGATTCCAAAGGGTGAGAACGCAACTAAGGGCGCGTACATCTACTACCCAGTACAAGATATGCTGTCTATTCTGGCGCTTGAATCTCACCGTTACCAATGTAGCGTTATCGGTGAAGATTTAGGAACGGTACCGGATGAGATTGTCGACATCCTTGCAGATGCTGGCGTGCACTCTTACAAAGTGTTCTTCTTCGAAACATCAGAAGATGACGGTGGTTTCATCTCACCAAAACACTACGCATCACAATCGATGGCGGCACTGTGTACTCACGATATGCCAACGCTTCGTGGCTTCTGGCACTGTGATGACCTGAAAATGGGCCAAGAGATTGGCTTATACCCAGATGCAGAACAATTAGAAACCTTGTTCGATGACCGCCTAGAGTGCAAGCAAGGTATCTTAGATTCAGTAGCATGGCATGGTTTCCTACCAGAAGGTGTGGGCCGCGATGCGAGCCAAGTACCGATGGACTCTTACCTTGCTGAGGCACTTCAACTGCACGTAGCGGCTGGTGGTTCAACACTACTGAGCGTTCAGCTAGAAGATTGGCTAGAGATGGACAAGCCAGTAAACATTCCTGGCACGGTTGATGAATACCCTAACTGGCGTCGTAAACTATCAATGAACTTGGACGAAATATTTGCTCACGAAGGCGTTAATCGTATCGCTTCTAAGCTGACTGACGTTCGAGAAAAAGCCGGTAAGTAATGACGTGAGTGACTTGAAATTAGGTGGTTTTTTGCTTACGCCGTACGAAACTACAACCTCGGTCACTCAATAATGAATGCTCATCTGGTAGAATAAACCGTCGTTATATTGCCCGCACTAATAGCGGGCATTTTTGTATTATGTTTTTTGGATGTTTGGTTAGGGAGAAACGTTTTGGAACTAAGTTCGATTTCAAAGCAAAAACAAATATATACCCAACTATCACAGGCTTGTTTCACAGACCCATTCGCGTTTTTAGGGCCATACCTACCTTCTGAGCAAGGTGCATTACGTGTGTGGATTCCTGGGGCAGATAAAGTCGAGTTGATTGTTGGAAAGGAACCTCGTATTGAGTTAGCGCGAGAGGGTGAAAGTGGTTTCATTCTTAAGCAAGAGAGAGACTTACGTTTTACTCACTATAAGCTTGCGGTTGATTGGGCTGGCGTAGAACAGATCATCGATGATCCTTACCAGTACCACGATCTGTACGCGAGTTATGAAGATCTTCATACACCGAAAGATATGTATCATCATATGGGGGCTCAGTTTATTACGCTAGAGCGTGATGGACAGACGATTTCAGGTACGCGTTTCTTGGTGTACGCACCGCATGCAACTGCGGTAAGCTTGGTGGGTAACTTCAACGCTTGGGATGGTCGCCGCCACCCAATGCAACGCCTAGATTACGGTATGTGGGGCTTATTCATTCCTGAACTGGAAGAAGGCGCTCAATACAAGTTTGAATTAAAAGGACCAAATGGCGAAGGCTTACCACACAAAGCTGACCCATGGGGTTTCTACTCTGAGCAATACCCATCGTTCTCATCTGTAACTTACGATCACGCTCGTTACCAGTGGCAAGATACTCAATGGCAAAATCGCCCGGTAACGCAAAAGCGCAAAGAAGCGCTTTCGTTCTATGAATTGCATGCAGGTTCTTGGAAGCGTAACGCTGAAGGTGAATTCTTAAATTATCGCGAGCTTGCGGCAGAGCTGATCCCATATCTAACGGATCTTGGCTACACGCACGTTGAACTAATGCCAGTTTCAGAACATCCATTCTACGGTTCTTGGGGCTATCAGCCTGTAGGTCTATTTGCACCGACTAGCCGTTTTGGCTCTCCAGATGATTTCAAATACTTCGTCGATCAATGTCACCAAGCGGGTCTTGGCGTTGTTCTGGACTGGGTTCCTGCTCACTTCCCAAGTGATGATCACGGCCTAGCAAACTTCGATGGTACGCCATTATTCCATGATCCAGATCCACGTCGTGGTTGGCATCAAGATTGGAACTCGTACATTTACGATTTAGGCAAAGAGCATGTTCGTCGTTTCTTAGTTTCTAATGCACTGTACTGGTTCGAGCAATTCCACATTGATGGCATCCGTGTTGATGCGGTTGCTTCGATGTTGTACCTCGACTATTCGCGTAGCCATGACCAATGGATCCCGAATGCGGATGGCGGCAACGAAAACTACGACGCTATCGCAACCCTTAAGTGGATGAACGAAGAAGTGTATAAACACTTTCCGAATGCGATGACGATTGCTGAAGAATCAACGGCTTTCCCTGGTGTTTCAGCACCGACTTTTATGGGCGGCTTAGGCTTTGGCTTTAAGTGGAACATGGGTTGGATGCACGACAGCTTGTCTTACATTCAAGAAGACCCAATCAACCGTAAATATCACCACGATACGATTACCTTCCCACTGGTTTACGCACACAGTGAGAATTATGTATTGTCTCTGTCTCACGATGAGGTGGTTTACGGTAAAGGTTCTATCCACAACAAGATGCCTGGTGATGAATGGCAGCAAACGGCAAACCTACGTGCTTATATGGGTTACATGTATGCGCAACCAGGTAAGAAGCTGAACTTCATGGGTGCAGAATTTGGTCAGACGGCTGAATGGAACCATGACGACCAGCTACAATGGTTTTTGCTGGATTACGAGCGTCATCAAGGTGTTCAGCGTTTAACGAAAGACCTGAACAATCTGTACCGCTCTGAAGCTGCAATGCACGATCTTGATTTTGATCCGAAAGGCTTTGAATGGCGTCTACAGGACTCTGCTGAAGCGAGCATTCTTGCGCACGAGCGCATCAGTGAATCTGGTGAGCGAGTATTGATAGTGTCTAACTTTACGCCAGTGCCTCACGAGCATTTCCGCTTAGGTGTTCCTGCAAAAGGTGAATACGCATTGTTGTTGAATACAGACTCTGTCGACTATGCAGGCAGCGGTTTTGAAGTGAAGCAGACTGCTGAGATTGAATCTGTAGAGAGCGAAGGGCTAGACACATCGATTGAGCTGCGTTTGCCGCCGTTATCGACCGTTTTTTACAAGCTAAATTAGGTCTATAAGTTGAGCAGGTCATCGCTGCTCACTTTTCTGAAAGTCTAAAAAAGGGAACCCTAGGGTTCCCTTTTTCTATTTCAGTAAGCTGGTTAGCGTTACTTGAAGTTGGTGAGATAGAACATTGAGCGTCCGACTACCATTTCAAGGATTCGAACTGAGTCGTTGCCTAAACTGTCCAACATCTTTTCACGAAATTCGCCGTTCGAGCTGAGGTTAAATTGCTCAGGGTTCTTTATTTGCGAAGCATGGAAAAACATCAATTTAATCACGTATCGAAACTGCTCATTATCTAGAGCGGCTTGCCAAGATTGGATAAAAAGCGCTTCCGATGAAAAGTCTAGACTGTCTATAACGATCGATAGCATGTGTTCGTGAAGTACTGAACGAATAGCGCGGGTCGACGGATAATAGCCCTGAAGCGTCGTTAAACTAATGCCAATCTCTTGAGCAATCCTTGCATAAGTTAGTGCTTCATGTCCTTCAGCCAGAAAAAGGTTTAGTACGATCTCATCGTAGTTTTTTTGATTTTCTAGTTTCTGTACTTGAGTAATTCGAGCCATTACAAATCTCTATTGATTGTAACATTCTGTAAAAGAGTATATTAAGAGCTTATGAATTAAATCTCAAACTCCAAGGGTAAATAACAGGTCAATTTATCGTTAAATATAGTCAGTATTGTGTCATTGGTTCAATTATCAATCAGATTTTGGCATAAACAAAAATACCGCCCTATTGAGCGGTGTGTTATTTAAAGTCTTTGTTTATCTATGCTAATTCAGATGACTAGAACGGATACCAAAATAACTGCGGCTCTAGAATGCGTTTCGCAATGGCTAACACCACGATAAAAGCGATGACACCTAAACAAACAAAGTCGATACGTTTCAAAGGTGCATAGCTATACCAAGTGCGAGCTTTGTGTCGGCCAAAACCTCGTAACGTCATTGCGTTAGAGATCTCGTCTGCTCGGTCCAAGCTAGAGAAAATGAGCGGGCCTAGAACCTTAGCCACATTTTTGATTCGAGTAATTAGAGGCGCTTTCTTTGAGAGCTCTACACCACGAGCCTGTTGAGCATGCATGATATTGATGAAGTCTTTCTTAACTTCTGGCAAGTAACGCAGTGTTAAGCTGACCGCATAGGCGATCTTGTAAGGAACACCGATACGGTTGAGGCTAGCTGCAAACTCAGTCGGATGCGTTGTGAAGACAAAAATCAACGCTATCGGGAACATGCTCATGTATTTGAGCGTCACAGTAACCAAGTAAAACAGAGTCTCTTGGCTCAACGAGTAGTTACCCGGCAATGTCAGCAATAAGGTTTTGCTGCCGATGAGCTCAGTACCTTGCTGTGGAGCCAGCAGATACATGAACAAAGCATTTAGGCTCAATACACTCGCCGTACCCAATAACAGAGGCTTATATACGCGTACAGGCACATTGGTCAGCTTTAGCAGGTATAAACCAGTCACAATAAGCAGTGCAATCAATCTTAGGTCGAACGTAGTTAAGACCACGGTTACCCAAGCTAAGAAGAGCGCAAATTTGGTGATGCCGTTAAGTGCATGAAGCGGTGATTTTGTATCAATGTAATTGATGCCGAATTTTACTTTTGATACGTTCATTGAGCGCTTCTCTCGTAGTCGATGAAGTACTGCATGAATGCGTTGGTGTCGTCGATTTTCATCATAGTCGCGAGTTCATAAATGCTGGTGGTACAAAGATTTGCGCGTTCTAACAGCGATGGCTGACTGAATACTTCCGTCATCGCGGCATTGGCAATCAGCTTGCTGTCAGCAATGACAATTGAGCGTGTGGTGTACTCTAGAACAAGGTGCATGTCGTGTGAAATGATCACGACGGTGATACCTAACTCGCGGTTAAGCTTTTGGATAAACGCCAGCATTGAGGTGTAGTTGCGGTAATCTTGACCCGCTGTTGGTTCATCCAAGATCAGAAGCTCTGGCTCCAATACTAAGATAGAAGCGATCGTTACGCGTTTTTTCTGACCGTAGCTTAGCGCTTCGATTGGCCAGTGGCGGAACTTGCTCAAGCCACACAGCTCAAGAACGTTTTCCACCTTCTCTTTGATTTCCTGCTCTGCAACCCCACGATTACGCAGACCGAATGCAACTTCATCAAAAATCATATGATGAGAGATCATATGATTTGGGTTCTGCATCACGACACCGACTTTCTGGCTTCTTTCAAAGATAGAAAGCTCAGATAGGTCTTCACCATTTAGATAGGAAGAGCCTGAATCGGCATCGATCACACCCATGATGAGTTTAGTGATGGTAGATTTGCCTGAACCGTTTTTGCCTAAGATTGAAACGAACTCACCCTTACCAATCTTAAAGCTGACATCTTCGAGAGCGTTCTTTTCACCATCGTAAGAGTAAGTCAGGCCGTGGACCTCAAGCAAAGGTTGGTACTGCTTCTCGGCAACTGGAGTCGGGCGCTCTGCAAACCAAGCCTGAACCGCAGGGCGGAATCTTTTGTAATCGAGAGCTTTGAGGTTTGATAGCTTATCTTCACTGGTCAAAGGTGCTTTCGCTGCCTTCAGAGCAGATAAATAAAGTGGTTCACGAATACCGTGTGTTTCAAGCAGTTCAGAAGCTAAGATTTCATCGGGTGTCATGTCCGCGACAATTTCACCGCGCTCCATCAAGATCACTCGATCGATATCGCGATGTAGTACATCTTCAAGGCGATGCTCGATGATGACTATAGTCTTGTTGGTTTCTTTATGAAGTTGGTCGATGATTTCGATAGTCGCTTTACCCGTTTTCGGGTCAAGGCTAGCCAAAGGTTCATCAAACAACAGGATGTCAACGTCATCAACTAAGATGCCCGCTAATGACACGCGTTGTTTCTGGCCGCCGGATAAATCATGTGGCGAGCGATCAAGCATATCTGCTAAGTCGACCATTTTTGCTGTCGACTTAACCAGAGGGTACATATCAATGTTCGACACTAACTGATTTTCCAGTGCGAATGCGATGTCTTCGCCAATACTCAAACCGACAAATTGGCTATCAGTATCTTGTAATACTGTGCCAACCTGCTCGGTATAGTCGTGCATAGAAAAATCAGAAATGTTCTTACCGTTGATCTCTAGAGAGCCAGTCACCTCACCTTTGATAGCATGAGGAATCAGACCGTTAAGGCATTGACCTAGGGTAGATTTACCACTACCGCTTGGTCCAATAATGACGATTTTCTCTCCTTTCTCTATCCTTAGATTGATATTTTTTAGCGTCGGTTTATCCAGCGACTCATATCTAAAAGAGAAGTTCGAAAATGCTATAGTCATTATCGCTTATGCCTCAGTCAGGTTACGGCTTTGTTTGTTGCGTTTAGCGACTGATTTTAGGATCAGTAAGCCAACAACAGCGATCAGAACGGTGTTACCCGCAGCAATGATAGAGAGTTGAGTGAAGACTTTAGTAAACGGTTCTGCATAAAGGATGGTATCTAGGAATGCAGAGCAGCCGTAACCAACCACATTACCGGCAAGGGCAAGTACCACAAACAGCGCGAAGTCCTTCATAGGCAACTCACCTTGCTGAAGGCGGTTCTTGGTCAACATCGGGAATAAGCCGATAACCATGCCTACGATACCTGAGCCTAAAACCCAAGTTAACCACACACCCCAGCCTGCGAACAGATCCGTTACCCAGTGACCGATAAAGCCAACTAAGAAGCCAACAATAGGGCCGAACAAAACAGAAAACAGTGCTAGAACTGCCATTGCTGGTTTCAATGTCGTGTTAGCAAACACTGGGACACCAAACATAGGTAAACCACCAATGCCGTACAGTGCCGCGCCAATGGCGATAACGACCACTGTTTTAGCTGAAAAGTTCATAGATAACCTCGAATTCTGAAAAATAAAGCAAAATAAAGAATAAATATTCGCCATTATTAATATGCGTCTCAATGAGAACGTTTTTTGGGCAAATATAAAAAATAAGGCGCGCATTATACAGTAGAACCCTTCCATAAGGGAAGGTAAGTGTCTAGATGTCTAAAATTCCATCTGAACACCTAAATATCGTGTAAAAAGCGTAATTTTACGGTTAATCCAGCAACAAAAAAGCCAGAGCGAGTCTGACTTTTTCATTCGTCTTAACAATGTGTTAAGCGGGTTCGTCACGTACCTTTGACCGTTTAGTGGTCTAGGTATAGATAGTTTTGCCAACTCTTCATGCGAATAAGGACCTTGCGCATGATTGAAACGTGGGTGAAGCTGTCAGAATAAACGGCAACTTCAACCGCGGTACCCATAGGTAAATGGTAGTCAGACAGGTCATCAGTGATGGTCATTTTAGCAAATACGCGTCCATTAGTACGAAGTGCATTGGTACCAATAAGTGTCCCGCGCGCTTGAATTTGACTCTCACCAATAGCTGGGATTATTTCATCAATGCGTCCTTTGAAAATCTTGCCTGGTAGTGCTCTGAATAAAAATTCAGCTTCGAAACCAGGATGCAGTCGTTGCAATGAGTTTTGTCTGAATGCTGCGATGTAGTATTTTTCTTCCGTATGGACAAATGTCATGACAGGAGCAAGAGGTAGCGGTACAGCCATTACGCCTGGACGCAGTGCTAGTTGTGTAACATATCCATCCGTTGGTGCTCTCACGACCGTTTGGTCAAGGTTGAATTGAGCCTTACGTAAGTCTGCAAGTAATCCTGCCACTGCGGTGTTCTCGCCACCAATTTCAGAATTTAGAGCGATCTGAGCTTGTTGTTGACTTGCTTCTGCTACTTTTACTGCTGCTTCCGATGCCTTATAAGCTTGTCTACGAGTATCCAATTGTTGTTCGGTAAACGCACCACTTTCAAAGCCACGCTTATAACGAGAAAATTCGCGTTGCGCTTTGTCTCTTTCTGCAATCGCTTTGATTTTAGCAGCTTCAGCTTCAGCAACTTGAGATTCAAGCCCAAGTGCTCCTTGGCTTGCTTCTTTTACTTTCGCTTCGAGCTTGGCGACTTCTGCTTCAAAAGGGATAGGGTCAATTTTAAAGAGGATGTCTCCTTTCTTTAAAGGAGAATTCGCCTCAACAGGAACCTCAATGACTTTACCTCTAACGCCTGAAACAATTGGAGTCGTTGAGTAAACTTGGTTGCCAAGTTGTGTGAAAGGATGGTTGTAGTTCATTAATAGGATCAATGTTCCTACGATGACCACACCACCGAGCACTGCGGTAGGCACTGTCCATTTGTTTAGTGGGATATTAAATACTTTGAAAATAGTGATACAAAGTGCCGCGTAGGTCATTATCAGTAGTAAATCCATTACTTAGCCTCCTGATCTTGAACGTTGTTTGACTCTTTTTTTGTGCTGCTTTGTTTAGTATTTGCTTGTTTGAGCTGTGCGATCTCTTCTTGAAGGGTGCTAACTTGATCGATTAAAACATCCACTCGGTGATGAATATCGTGCTGCTCTTCTTCGAGTTTTTCGAAGCCCCAGCCTCGGTCTTTCCGCCATAATGTTGCCCAAATCCATAGAAAGGGCCAAATTGTGTGCAAAGTGAATAGGCTAACCCAGCCTGAGACGTGAATTGCGTCTTGGTGAGGATGATTACGTTCTTTGGCTATTTCATAAGGGATATCGTGAATAACGATGATGCCGTAAAAGATGACTAGAGCAACGAAAATGAGTAAGCCGAGTGCAAAGTAGTCTAAAAACATAACAGATCCTTGTAATGTTAGATGTTAGTTATAAATATAGTACGTTATCATCCAAGTAATTGTTATAAAAATGATTTGCTGAGTTATAAATAATGAGTGTTCGCTTCTAATGTGAGCAAAACTATTGACGAATCTTATAAAATCTCATCGCGTTTGAAGAGGCTATTTCGGCTTTCTGGTTGGTATTTTAGCTGAAATGATGACAGCTACGATTCTAAATGACGTGCACAACCACAAAGGATAAACACGGATGTATATAGGTGAATTGGCGGCTATTGGTGCTGCGATTGTGTGGGCGTGTGCGACATGGATTTATGGACAGTTTGGTCATCGCTTCTCTGCGATGCAATTGAACATTGTTAAGGGTATAGTGGCGTCAGGGATGATGTTGCTGGTGATGCCTCTTATTCCGATGCCGGAGTTTGAACTGAGTACCAACCATTTTCTGATATTGGCAATTTCAGGTGTGATTGGCATTGCGATTGGAGATAGCGCCTATTTTGCGGCGTTGAAAAGAATCGGTGCCAATAAGACGCTGTTACTGGAATCTTTAGCCCCGCCTCTTTCTGGTGTGCTGGCATTAATGTTCCTGGGCGCTGTATTGACAGTGCAAAGTTGGCTCGGTGTCGTGATTACAACACTAGCGGTGACCTTCGTTGTCTTCCAGCCATCAAAATCGGCGAGCGGTGAATCGAATAACAAAGCGCAGTGGGGTGGCATTGGTTATGGGCTTGTGGCGAGTGTCTGTCAGGCATCTGGTGTGGTTATTTCTCATTACGCGTTAGTGGCGGGTGATATCCCACCATTGTTAGGTGCTTTGATTCGCCTGACGATTGGCGTGTTTGCTGTGATGCTGATTATCCCTTTCGTTGAAAAGAAGCCGTATTCATCGATAAAAAGAGGTTTATGGGAAATGACCAAGCTCGATAAACTGTGGTTACTAGGAGCAATCTTTGTCGGGACGTTTCTCGCTCTATGGCTTCAACAAGTGGCGTTGAAGAATGCTAACCCTGCGATTGCACAAACGTTGATAGCGACCAGCCCGGTCTTTATTTTGGTGATTTATGCGCTGAAAGGGGAGAAGGTGTCAAAGCAAAGTATCATAGGCACACTTGCCGCCCTTGCTGGTATTTCTCTGTTCTTTTATCAATAAGCAGTTGGCCTAAGCTACAGAGCTATATGCCACTACTCTGTACACACTTGATTACGGCCGTTGGCTTTAGCTCGGTATAGCGCTTTATCCGCACGGTAGAAGGTGCGTTGAGTATTCTCTCCGTCACGATGCAAAGTGATACCAATACTCACGGTCAAACCACGCTCCCCAAGTATTTCATGCCATCCAAATTGGAAGATGCGCTCTCGATAATTTTCAGAGTGCATTTCTGCCTTCGGAAGATCAGTGTTCTCTAGAATGACGAGGAACTCTTCTCCACCAAATCTGACACATGACGCGCCTCTAAACTTAAAGTATGAACGTAGCTCTTGAGACACACTAACAATCGCTTTATCGCCCACTAAGTGACTCAGTTCATCATTGATAGACTTGAAGTGGTCAATATCAATAACCATCAGTGCGAAAGAGGTATCGTGCAGCAGCATGTCTTTCAATTTCACATCTAACCAGCGACGGTTGTGTAACCCTGTCAATGGATCGGTGAATACGTCTTGTTGAAGCTGAGCAACCGCATTCTTGTGTTGTTCCGTTGTCTCTTTCAGCTCTTTGTTTTCTTGTTCAGAGAGAATGAGTTTGAGTTGTAATTCAAAACGGGACAGGCGGCGTAGTTGGCTTGCACCGAGTTCACTGATCGGGATCTGCTTCATCAGATCGGTTTCAATTCGGTAGCCTTTTTTCTCATAGCTTAGCGCTTCTTGAAAACGCCCTTGATTCATACACACATCACTCAGCGAATCGTAGAATCGTTTTGCAAGTACTGGCGACGAGTAGGCTTTCACGCGTTTGTCTGTGCTCGACAAAATCATGCTCGCGTAGTCTTGCTTGCCGGTTGCACTTAGGCAATGTGCGAGCTCTAGACGAGTCATGGTTGCAAGCCAGCTTGCTTGAGTGCTGTTGGCTGGGTATTGAACCTTAGACAGACAGCGTAGCGCTTCATGGTGTTTTTTCTTAGCGCGCAGCACCTTTGCTTGGTAAAGCAGTATTTGAGCTGTGAGCAACTTGTCACTGACCAAAATACTCAGTTCTTCGCACTCATTCAGTAAATCGCTGGCTGCTGTAATGCGATTGAGTAGAAGTAGGCTTGCTACCATATGCAGCTTGAATTTGAGGCGAAGTGAGCGACTGCTTATCGCATGGTCTATGCTGCTGATTTTTTGGTAGTAACGAAGTGCTCTGTTGTGATCGCCATAGGAATCACACAGGTTGCCCATGCCTAAAATAGCTAATACATACTCATCGATATGACCGTGTTCAACCGCGATAGTCGATGAACTGACGAATTCATTGAGTGCTGAGGTGTAATCACCAGTTTCAACTAAGCGGTCACTTAAACTGGTTTTGACTGTCAGAATATCTTCGATATCGGCAGGAAGGTGGAGCAGATCGAGTGCTCGTCTCAACTCTTCGATACTGGTTTGATTTTGTTGTAACTCGGCACGGTATTCAGAGCTAATGATATAGCAGTGCGCTTGCTCTGTTTGCGTTGTCGAAACGTGCTGACGAATGTGGTTCCAGAAGATGATCGCTTCTTCACCTGATACTGATGAAGGGTCTAAACCGGCGTCTGTGATCTTGCTTAATAGAGTTTCCATTATTCTATTACCTCAGCATCGTCTTCTTCGAGTTGTTCAAGCGTGAACGGGAACGTCAAAATATCATTGAGGCTGACGCTTGGTTTCGAACCTTTTAATCCTTTTCTATGCCATGGATAGATATCGAGCATGGTGCTGAGAGTTTGGAAGGTTTTCTCTGCGGCTTCGCCTTTTTCGGAAAGCATAAGGGCCACACGTTCAGAACTTAGCCTTGCGATGAAGTCATTCTGGTTACATAAAGCATGAGCAATCTCGGTACAGACATCTAAGTAATCAGTATCGACATGATGGAACATAATGATGCTGTGGTTTGAACGTTTAAGCTCTGTCTTGAACAGCACCAACTTTTCCCACCAAAAGGTTTCAGAGACAACGTAAGAGAGGTGCTTTTCAGGATCGTACTCGTGCTGACCGCGAATACGATTAATCAGTTTTCGTGCTCTCTGTTCAAGTTGGCGTTTTGAACTGCGTGCTTTGTCCAAACCGACACGTGTCGTTTGCTCTTTGAGCATGCCGATAGAATATTGACGGTACTTTTTAAAGGCGACGAGCGCGGCTTGGAAGTCTTGGTTTTCTTCCGCCACCAAGGATTGTTGGTAACAGATTTGGCTCAGCAACTCGCCATTATCGAACTCGTTTGCGGATTGTTCTGCGAGCCTCAGTAATTCCGCCGCTTGTTCTGGTCTTTTTCTCAGGATCTCCAATCTAGCTCGGCTGATGTATGAGTGCGCCTTCATCCAAACTAGGTTGTGTTCAACTGCCAGATTGTGCGCTTTGGCCGTGGCGCGCTCCGCGTCATCTAAGCGTTCAAGACCAAGTAGGGCAAGGCCTCGAAAGTCCCATACCTCTGCATGCCAAGTGTTATCTTTATGGTCTTTTAATGCTTCTTCTGCACCGTCCAATACCGACAGCATTTCAACATAGTTGTTGAGCAGGTAGTAATCCCACGCAAGCAGTATTCTGGCTTTACCCTCTAACCAACCAATGCGGCTGTTGTTAGCAACTTTAACGGCAAGCTGGTGGGTAGAACGTGCAAGTTTATATTCGTGGGTCATCCGCCAAATATTGCCAAGGCCAATGAGGCATTCAATTTGAATTTCGACTTCATCAACCAACGCGGACTGCTCTAAAGCATTGATCCAGAACTGTTGGGCGGAATAGTACTTGGCTTGTCCCCAGAACTGGAGCGCGTGTAAATGGAGGATTTCAGGGAGAAAAAGGTCGGTATCTAATCGGCTTTGGCGCTTGTAGGCTTCCTTGATGTATTTTAAACCTTTTTGGTAATCCATCAGGTTCCAGCTACATCTTGCCATTAACATTAATGACTGGATGGCACCCTCTTCAAACAGAACTTGCTCTGATCGGACTAGGCACTGTTGGGCAATCTCTAGGATCACCGATGGCTCAGAGTCGACACGAGTTTTGAGTTTTTCTAATTCTGTTTCAAGAAGGTACTGATTTTTGTCCAAGACTTACATCCATGATTATCGAACATATTGATAACACAATCATTATAAGAGTGTAATTTGAGATAAGCACCAATTATCTTTCGTAGAGCGTCAAAGGAACATCGATCTTTTCTAATTATGGGTGTTACCTCATGTTGTCGCTTTAAAATCAATGAGTTCCCGAATAATTACCTAGAGGCTTTGTTGCTATGAAAGTAGTTGCTTTAGAGTTAATGGCAGCTCCCCTACGCCTAAGCGTTGTGCTGCCGTGAGCCCTTGCTTATCTTGGTAGCACAGATTGTGCCAAGCTCTAAATATGTCGAGCAATGGAAGAATGCCCCCAGGACGAAGCTTACGTCTGGGCTCATTAATAAAGCTATCAAATAACAACTGAAAGCGCTGTTGATAGAACTTAGTTTGTTGAATTGAGGCTGTGTTAAACCACTGTTTTGGTTCTGGATTGTTACCGGTTAGGTAGCAGATACCTTTCTGGTTATCACCCTGATTGGCAATAGCCCAGCGATCTCGCCACCAACTCATGTGAACGATGTCGATCTTTTCAAAACTTTGGTCGTCTTGCCAACCTGAATCTTCTTCGACATACATGAGGTCAATATTTTGACTCTGAATGCGCGGCAAACATACACTTAAAGCGGCAGATCTTAGTAATGGATCTTGTGGCATATAGATGGCGACATGCTTGTCTTCGTTACACATATCCAACACATGTAAGAAGTGAGCATAAGAGGTATAAGGCGGTCGAATGAGAGCGCCTTTTGAAGGGTAACTAAATGTGGTGAGGTTACCCATAGGGTCCTCAACGTTACCTCTCGCAAGAATCACTTGGTACTGCTGTTCAATGCGCTCTTTTAGTTTGTCAGAGGGCTGAGGCAGTTCGAGATTTGCTTCTGAAGAGTGCTCTTTGGATACAAATCGTGCCACATCATCATAAGGGTTATGGTCGACGTTTCCTGATGGTTCTTCATTTTGAGAGTAGTTAACGTGTTGGCAAAGTATATAGCCAGAATGCGCCTCGCCCGTCGCTATCCACACCACACCGTTGTTACTTTGTGGTTGCAGACGCTGGTAGTGAGATGCGAACTCGTAATCTTTCGCATGGTTAACCCATCGTGCATCGATCATCGCTAATTTACGACGACAACGGCTCGCGATATGGTCAACATGATCATAGAAAGTCTTTGGGTTGATCTCTAATTTTCGGCAGATTTCACGTACGGAATAGCCCATGAACAGTAAGCCCATGAGGTTCTCTTGAAATTGGAGTTTTTTATTGGATCCAGACCATTTATCAACGAAGGTTGTTTGGCAGTCTTTGCATCGATAACGCTGCCTGTCGCCACTGTAGCCGAAGGCATGATAAAGATGTTTATGGGTATGAACCGATAAGCCGAAGTTATCGCAATCATCATTACGACAAGCAGGGAGCCCGTCGCTGTGAAGTTGTCTTAGGCGATGAAGTTCGCTTAACACTTCACGATTGTTAAGTAAGGGGGGGAAAGCTCCACATTCACGACAAACCATCGCTGGACGCTTAGGGTTCGCGTGTTGCAAAACATACCGTTTTGCATCGCTCAAGCCAAAGTTGTCACACGCCAATGTTTTACAAAAGTTGAGTTGCAAACCATCCGCATCTTTTGGCAGCTTGTCGTTAGACACGATCTCCCCCTCGGGATTATTTGAGCAGCCAAGCGAGCCTGGCTGCGGGGTAACGCTTTTCAATGTATCTTTTATCAAATCGTTAGATGTTGATTGCTGTCTCTAGAGCAACTTTCATCATGTCGTTGAAAGACTTTTGACGCTCTTCAGAACTTAGTTTTTCACCACGGATGATGTGGTCAGATACTGTTAGGATAGTTAGTGCTTTAGCACCAAGGTCTGCAGCAACGCCGTAGATACCAGCCGCTTCCATATCAACACCTAGGATGCCTAGCTTTTCCATTTTTTCGAAAAGGTCAGCTTCTGGAGTGTAGAAAAGGTCTGCAGAGAATACGTTACCAACTTTAACTGGAACTTCTTGTGCACGAGCTTGGTTTACTGCTTCTTCTAGAAGACCGAAATCAGCGATAGCAGCGAAGTCGTGGTTGTTGAAACGAATGCGGTTTACTTTTGAGTCAGTAGATGCACCCATGCCGATAACAACGTCCATTAGTTTAACGTCGTCACGTACCGCGCCACAGCTACCTACACGAATAACGTTTTTCACGCCGAACTCAGCGATTAGCTCGTGTACGTAGATGCAGCATGATGGGATACCCATACCGTGGCCCATTACAGAAACTTTCTTACCTTTGTAAGTGCCTGTGTAGCCAAACATGTTGCGAACGTCACAAACTTGCTTCACGTCATCAAGGAATGTTTCTGCAATGTATTTTGCGCGAAGCGGGTCGCCCGGCATAAGTACTGTTTCTGCGAAATCACCAGCTTGAGCATTAATATGAGGTGTAGCCATGGTCGTTCTCCAAAGTTTAAACGGTAATTATAGGAACAGGATTTAATCAATTACCGATTCTGTTGAATTGAATTCGTTTTGTTGAGGCAATATTAGCGAGTTAGAACGTGGCTCCATGAGACTTTAGTCACAAAATAGGTCTGCCATTATAGTTTTATTAATATTGATAACCAAATATGTTGAAAGCGTAAAGGCAATCGATTTTGTATGGGTAAATTGCAAGTGAATGAGAAGAAAAGGCTTACATATAAACTTGTTGCCTATTAGTTTCGAGACAACAATACGTTGTAGAGACGTTTGATCAGAGATAATCTAAACTTTGATAAAAGACAAACCAAGGATTTGTATGTCGTATTGCGTTAACTCGACGCCTTTTCAGTCAATGAAAACACGACTCCACAGGGCGGCGTCGCTTGTTGTAAGAACTACTTTGCTTGCCAGCGGGATAGCTTCATCGTGGGTGTCTGCTGCAACCTTTGAATTGCCACCAACGGAAAGCCGCATTGTGGGCAGAATCCAGCAGCATGAAGTGGCGGCGGGCGAAACCTTGGCCATCATTGCCAAGCAATACGATATTGGTTTTCTCTCTTTAATGGCAGCCAACAAAGGGGTGGATCCTTTTCTTCCCGCGGAAGGCTATGTGTTAAGCATTCCAAGCCGCTTGATTTTGCCTGACACCCCAAGAAAGGGGATTGTCATCAATCTTGCTGAGTTAAGGTTGTATTACTTTGAGCCTGAGAAAAATCAGGTGCATGTTTTCCCTGTCGGCATCGGTCGAGTGGGGCGTGATACTCCCGAGATGATCACCAAGATAAGCCAAAAAAGACCGAATCCAACATGGACGCCACCAAATTCAATCCGCAACGAGTATCTTGAAAAGGGCATTGAATTACCGAGAGTGGTTCCTGCCGGGCCGGAAAATCCATTGGGAGAGTACGCTTTGAGGCTTGCTTATGGCGCTGGCGACTATTTGATCCATGGTACAAACAAAGATTTCGGGATAGGTTTACGAGTTAGCTCTGGTTGTATCCGAATGGAACCTAAAGACATTGAGTGGCTGTTTGAGCAAGTGAACCGTGGTGAACAGGTCACCATTATCAATGAGCCGATTAAGGTGTCATTAGAGCCTGATAGAAGTGTGTTTGTAGAAGCGCACGAGCCATTAACTCGAAGTGATGGTTCAAAGAAATCATTACAGATCCCTGTGGAACTAAAATGGTGGCTTGAAGACGCAGAACTGCCAAATTCAAAGGCGAAAGCGGTTATCTTTGCTCAAAACGGCGTACCTGTAGAGATAGCACCACCTGTGATTGAGTTTTAATTCGATTGCCTCTTCTGCAACAAGGGGCGGTTTTATCTTGTTTACTCGCATTAGTGTCACCCAAAAAAAGCACCACATCCGATAAGAAGTGGTGCTGTCTATATACTGCTTTTTGCGACTTATTTAATCTACAGCTTAATCGCGATTAGATCTCAAACTACTTAGTGTAAGACTCAGCGATGTTGTCGATGCGTTCGTTAGCACGATCCGCTTCTTCTTTCGCTGCCATAGCGGCTGCTTCTGCTTCTTGAGCCTTCATTTCTGCGGCTGCTTTGTCACTCTTAAGTGCTTCAACTTCGCTTGTAAGTTGAGCCACTTGGTTAGTTAGTTGATCCATTTCTGACACTGCAGCTTCTTCTGGTTCTGAAGAACAACCGGCTAAAATGAAAACTGATGCTGCAGCTGCGATTAACGTCTTATTCATAAGAACTCCTTGCTTATTTATCATCAAAAGATGCGCTATACATTCTTTATCATATAGTCGCTTCATTAATGATTGTAGCGACTAATTTTTTAACTGCAAAAACAATAACTAAAGAAATTGCTAAATTTTTGAGGTAATTAGCTAAGTATCACGTTGTGTCTCATTTATGAGATGAAGGATTTAGAGACGACTTGAAGGTGTTTTTGGAGAGCTATCCCTTTGCTAGCAATGCATACGTTGTTCTAGCTAAAGATAGATAAAGGGATAAATTTACTGTGATCTCTATCCTTATAAAGTACTTTCGCGGTATCATGTCACGTTAAATTAATTTTATTCAATACCATCATGACTGGAGAGTCCTTTGCACTTTAAAGATTTAGGCTTAGATAACCGCTTACTGAAGAACTTAAAACATTACGACTTCAAGAAGGCGACAGAGATCCAATCAAAAGCGATCCCTGTTGCTATTGCTGGTAAGGATCTATTGGCTTCATCAAAAACGGGATCAGGAAAAACATTGGCGTTTGTGTTGCCAATGATACATAAAGCATTAAAAACAAAAGCGTTTTCTGCTAAAGATCCTCGTGGTGTAATTTTGGCTCCTACTCGTGAGCTAGCGAAGCAAGTTTACGGCGAACTGCGTAGCATGCTTGGTGGTCTGTCTTATGAAGCGGCGCTTATCTTAGGTGGTGAGAACTTTAACGACCAAGTTAAAGCACTGCGTAAGTACCCTCGTTTTATCGTTGCGACTCCAGGCCGTCTTGCTGACCACCTAGAACATCGTTCATTGTTCCTAGATGGTGTTGAAACGCTAATCCTTGATGAAGCGGACCGTATGCTTGATCTGGGTTTCGCTCCAGAACTTCGTCGCATTGCCAATGCAGCTAAACACCGTCGTCGTCAAACGTTGATGTTCTCTGCAACGTTAGATCACGCTGAAGTAAATGGCATTGCAAATGAAATGCTAGACGCACCTAAGCGTATCTCTGTTGGTGTTTCTAACGAGCAACACTTAGATATCACACAGAAATTCTACTTATGTGATCACCTAGATCACAAAGAAGCGATTTTAGACCGTGTACTGGAAGAAGCTGAATACCGTCAGGTAATGATCTTCACAGCAACACGCGCTGATACTGACCGTTTAACAGATAAGTTGAACGAGAAGAAGCTTAAAGCGGTAGCACTGAGTGGTAACCTAAACCAAACGCAACGTAATGCTATTATGAGCCAGTTCGAGCGTGCGGTTTACAAGATCTTGGTAACTACCGATGTTGCTTCACGTGGTATTGATATTCCAAACGTGAGCCACGTTATCAACTTTGATATGCCTAAGCATACGGAAGAGTACGTGCACCGTGTAGGTCGTACTGGCCGTGCGGGTAACAAAGGCGATGCGATTTCTTTGGTTGGTCCAAAAGACTGGGACAGCTTCAAGCGTGTTGAACTTTACCTTCAACAAGATTTGACCTTCTCTGTACTTGAAGGCCTAAAAGGTAAATTCAAAGGCATTAAGCCACGTAAACCTGCGTTTGCTAAAGGCGGTCCTGCTAAGAAGAAGACCAACACTCAAGCGAAGAAAACGCCGAAGAAACCAGTTAAGCGCGATAAGAGCTTCCACCAAAATGTGGCCGTGGGTGATACCGTGTTTATCCCTAAGAAGAAAGTCGCACCAAAAGTGGACGACGAGTAATCACCAGCCAGTTTTAAAGCGTTTGCTAGTAAAACTGACATAAATAAAAACCGCCAATATTAGGCGGTTTTTTTGTATCTCGACCTTGGCTCAGCCATTACTTTTCGATATTTAGTTAGAAATTGAACGTCGAGAACGAATACGCCAAGATGTGGTCGGCAATGTATTTATGAGTAGCTGTAGTTGGGTGTGTCACGCCCCAAAATACATAACTGTCTGAACCATAGGTGGCACAGTCATTGGTTAAGCTGTGGCTTCGCAAGTAGTCCGCGGCTGAGCTTCGATTGATATTAAGACAAGCATCACTCGCGTTTCGAAAGCCATGTTGTTCTGGGTTATCGGTAATGCTGGCGAACAACGCACTTGCATCGAACAACACCACGTTTTTCCCCATACCTTGGTAATACTCGGCTTGAGCTTTGATGAACTGGTTGAATTCTAAGATCTTGCCACGAACTTTTATTATCTCTTGTTCGGTAGAGTATTTGAATTGAGGGGCTTTGGTTGCATCGGGTAAGGTGAACAGCAGGATATTGTTCGCACCAGATTCTGTTAAGCGGATCAGCGCGCTGCTAAAGTCAGCCTTTACATCGGCGACTTCTCGGTTGTAATTCATGAAGTCATTGAGGCCAAACTCTAAAGTAAACAGTGAGTTTTTCGGACGATAGTTTTTGGCGACTTTCATGTAGGTCAGATAAGAGGTGACTTGATCATAAACACCAGTCAATGCCACGTATTGGTTGGTACCTGCGGCGCCACCCACAGCCCAGTTATACAGAGGGACATCTTTCGCTTTTGCTAAATACTCCGTCCAGACTAAACCATTCGAAAAGTGCCCTAAAAACCACGAATCTGCGTTCGGAAAAACCCATTGTGAGCCATTAAATAGATTACCAGTGTCGGACAGGCTATCACCAAAGGTGACAATACGATTGATGCTACTGGCTTGAAAAGCGTTGTCGTTGGTCCAGATTGAGTGGTTGTAAGAGAAGCGATTATCTGCGGCAAAGTAGGTGATGTCAGCGGCGTCATGTTGGATGTCGAGCGTCTGTTCGCAACGTTGTTTAATTTCCGATTGCGGGGCATCGCTGTAGAACATGTTTTTGAATGAAACGGAAGACCACCAATATCCGTTGATCGTGTAGTAATCACCATTCTCTTTCTTTGCCCACTTCCAGTCGGTGGCTGGGGAGTCATGAGAGGCATCGGTTCGATACCAACATCTAACATATGAATAGGTCTCTGAGCCTTGTGCACTGAGTACTTGTGCAGATGTAATCGATTCAGGTGTTGGTATTGAGTCTTCAGCGGCATAAGCGCCAAAAGGCAGGGCTAACGTGAGTATTAAAGCCGTATTTTTCATCACTGTATTCTCTTTTATATTTAGATGAGCCAAACAGAAACGCTGTTGCTTGATAAGTGGATAAGTGGATAAGTAAATAACTGGTACGACCTATATCTAAAATCAATAATTAGCGTCAATACATTCAGGGTTGTGGTGTGTCGTTAATGGAATAAGCATCAAGTTATCAACGAGTTTTGGTTGAAAAATACCTGTTTCCAAACGGTTATTTGTCGAATAATTTTGGTTTATTGAGAATGTTGAATTGATATTTGAGTCGGGATATTGAAAGAACAATCTCATCAACCTTAGTTAAATGTTAATTTAATCAATTGCTTATATTTTTGTTTTTCTCTTGATTCTGTTTGCCTGATGTTCATCGCACCTGTTTAATTCAAGTTCGCCATCACAAATATGAAGTCGTTACTTTCTGTTTTATAAAATCATCATCTACGGTCCTTTTACTCATCAGAGGTCTAATCTGTTTAAGGAAAGAGCATTGAAAAAGATATTAATTTGGACGATAGCCTGCCTATCCAGTTTTGGCGTATATGCCGGAACGAGCGCATCAGCATTAGAAGCCAGCGGATACACTGAAACGAAATACCCCATTATGTTGGTACATGGTCTGTTTGGTTTCGATACATTAGCGGGCGTTGACTATTTCTATGGCGTACCTGAATCCCTAACCAAAGATGGCGCGAACGTATATGTCGCTCAGGTCTCTGCAACCAACAGTTCAGAGGTCCGTGGTGAACAGTTACTCAGCCAAGTTGAAACGCTGTTAGCTGCAACAGGAACAAGTAAGGTGAATCTGGTTGGTCATAGCCACGGTGGGCCTACGGCTCGTTATGTTGCGTCAGTTCGACCTGATCTTGTTGCTTCAGTGACCAGTATTGGCGGTGTGCATAAAGGTTCTAAGGTCGCTGATCTCGTTCGAGGGAACGTATCTGAAGGCTCTGTCACAGAAGGTATCGCGGTTAAATTAGCAGGTGGATTAACGACACTGATTAACCTTTTATCTGGTGGAACGGATCTCGACCAAGACGGCCTCGCTTCTGTTGAAGCATTGACCACAGAAGGCTCGCTAGCCTTCAACCAGTTTTACCCTGAGGGCGTTCCGACGTCTGAGTGTGGCGATGGTGAGTGGCAAGCAAGTAACGGCGTTTATTACTATTCATGGACAGGGTCTTCCACTTTTACCAACCTTCTTGATCCTACCGACGGAGCGATGACAATCCTAGGCTTAGCCTTCAACGAACCTAATGATGGCTTAGTAGGAGCATGCAGCGCGCATTTGGGCAAAGTGATTGGTGATGATTACAAAATGAACCACCTAGATGAGATCAATGGGTTATTGGGAATTCACCACTTGTTTGAGACAGATCCTGTAACTCTATATCGTCAGCATGCCAATCGATTGAAGTTGGCTGGCTTGTAGTCTGCAAAGCCGTTTAACAAGAAAACAAGGGAAGTATGATGAAAAAGACCGCCATTTTGTCGATAACCACGATAGCCCTGATGAGCACAGCGGCGGTCTTTTTATATCTAAATAATCAAGATACACATACTGACGACGAACAACGCGTCTCCTCATTGAAAGTCACCTCTCAGCAAGATACCGACATCGATAACGCATCAGCAAAAGACATGATGGAATATTTCGTGTCAGGTAATACAGAATTAACCCTTGAAGATATTCGAGACAACGTGGCGAAACACCACGAACAATCATCAACAACCGTGGTTGATGAAGCACTGTTTGCCAAATATCTTGAGTATAAGTCGGCACTGACATCGTTGGACGTGCAGTTCGGTACCACATCCATTTCCGCTGATGATCTACGTGCACTCAATCAAGCGCTCCTTGACCTCCAAGCTCAGTTTTTCAGTGAGAGCGAGATAAGTATTCTGTTTACGCACGACAACAGAATGAGAGAAATCGCCTTAGAAAAGTTACTTCTGAAACAGGAGGGATTAGAGGATGAAGAATACCAACAAAGACTCGAATCCTATCTATCTGAGCAACCTGATTATGTTCAGTCGAGTCACCAGAATCAGGTGTTACTCCAACAGCTCTCTAGCTCTGAAGGTCTCGATGAACAGGGTAAATACTTAAAGAGAAGCGAACTTGTCGGTGAAGAAGCAACCCAGAGACTTGAAGCACTTGATAAACAAAGAGCGGCCTTTGAAGACTCGTTAGAGGTCTACTTCGCAGAACGAAATGATGTCTTGAAAGATTCATTCCTATCAAAAACCGAACAACAAGAGAAGATTGCGCAACTTAGGACTGAACATTTCCTACCAGAACAGCTTAGAAGGGTAGAAGCGATTGAAAGAATTCGAGCGGCTGAATCTCGTCAGTAGTGTCTAAAAGCGAAAAACCAGCCATGATGGCTGGCTTTTTGTTTATCGGCGAGTTCTAAAGAGCATACAGCCTGAATCTGTTTGCCTTGAACTTCGTACCTTGAAGCCTATACCTTAAAGTAATCCAACTGCTGCTTCTGTTGTTCTGCTAGGTTAGAAAGCTCGTGGCTTGCTGCAGCGGCTTGAGTAATGCCGGTAACGTTTTGGCTTACTAGGCTGTAGATGTTTGAGATGTTACGGTTGATGTCTGAGGTTACTTGGCTTTGCTCTTCGGCGGCAGAGGCAACCTGAGTGTTAATCTCAGTCATGTCCGTTACCGAGTTAGCAATGCCTGAAAGCGCCGCGCTTACTTCACCTGCAAGAGTTTGGTTGTGTTCCAGCATAGATAATGAGCTGCTCATGCTTTCATTCGCGTTACCGGATTGAACCTGCAAACCTTCTATGATGGTTTGGATCTCTTTGGTTGAATCTTGTGTACGTGCCGCTAGCATTCGAACTTCATCAGCAACCACTGCGAAACCACGACCGCTTTCACCTGCACGAGCGGCTTCGATTGCTGCGTTAAGCGCCAGCAGGTTAGTTTGTTCAGAGATACTTTGAATTACCTCAATCACTTTACCAATCTGTTCAGAGTGCTCTTTTAGCGTGCCCACAACATTTGCGGCTTCGCTTAGCTGAATCGCCATCTGTTCGTTAGCTTTGTTGCTTTCATTAAACAAGCTCATGCTGTGTGTCGCCATTTCGTCAGCTTGCTTAGACGCTGAGTCGGCTTGTACTGCGTTCTCATTAACGTGTGCTGCTGTGCTTTCCAATTGGTTCACAGCAGAAGCAACTTGCTCCACCTCTTGCTTCTCTTGGTCTGAGTTAACGCTGGACTGTGTCATTACAGCCGCTAGCTCTGTCGACGCAGAAGCCACTTCGATACTGATTCGAGACAGCGAGCTTACCGTGTCACGCAGCTGTTCAACAGACTGGTTTACGTCTTGCGCTAGGCGTGAGATTTCGTTGTCGCCATACTCTTCTGCTTTAACTAACAAGTTACCTTTTGCTACTTCCCGCATCGTTTCTTGAATGTTGCTGATCGGCTTAACAATGATACCAGCCAGCGTCCAACTGATAATTAGAGCTACAGACAGGATCACCAACAGTGCAATGGTCGCAGTAGTCAGCGTGCTAGCGTGTTGCTGGCCGTTGATGTCGACCTCTTGAGTGGCAAGCAAGTTCAGCTTTTTAGACAGAGTATTGATCGCTTGCACCATTTCATTACCCGCATGTCGGTATTGGTCGATTGCGATCTGGTAGCGGTTTTCAAAATCTGAAGATAGTGATGCATCGCCGTGTTTCGCTCTTAATAGCGGAAGCATGGTGGTACGAGAAAAATCGACATAGTGATTCATCGCTTTGTTCATCGCGGCCACTTCATCTTGCATGCCTGGCACTGTGTCTAATGAATTCAGTAGGCGAGTATTCTGATCGCGTTTTTGGTTTAGTGTTTCAACCAATGTTTTTACGTCATCAGCATTGAATAGACTGTAAATCGCTTTGATGCGCATGCCATAGCTGTTGTCGACGATTTCGCTAAGTTCTTCTTTATGTAAGATTAACTGGTCGGTTGCTACTGACACATCTTTGAATGCACTTTCTAGTTTTTCACCACCGATAATGACACCGGCTAAAAGTAAGACAACGGAAAATAGTACGGGTATAAGAATTTGTATTTTGATTGATAAGCCACTGAGAAGTTGGCGCATGTAATGTCCTTCTTTGAATAAAATAAAAAGATGAGAATTATTATTATTAGAATTAGTTGGCGATTCTAACTAATGAGACTGACAATTCAATCAGTAAAGGCTTTGATTTCGTTATATGCGATAGGTATTTGATATAGATGGTTGTTTATTGTTCTAAATGGCGATAAAGGTGGATCTTTTTATCCATCGTGTTAGGGCTACTTGATTGATAAATAGAGAAATATATTGGTTAGTATTCGATATAAATAGGGAAGGAAATCTAGCTTTTTGGTGCTCAAACGATGGTGAGACCTGCATTCACTAACTGCATCTGATGGGGGCGCGACTATCAATTCATCGAGTAGGAGAGAAATTAGCCATTAATTTGTAGTTGTCATATAGGCTTCAATTAAGTGAAACACAACTGTCACATTCGGATTCTAAAGTAGGCCTCGTTCAAGCAAAACATTACGGCAATAACGCCACTAAAGGAAATTTGTGATGAAAAAGACAGTTATCGGTGCAATCGCACTACTAGGCGCTCTAACAGTGAATACAGCTTCAGCTAAAGAAACTATCTCTGTAGTTGGCTCTAACAGTGCTTCTCCACTGGTTGAAGTTTTTGCAGAAACCTACATGAATAAAGGCGAACCAGTGTTCATCGAAATTCAAGCACCAGGTTCTTCTGCAGGCATCAAAGCAGCAAAAAATGGAAGTGCTGACCTTGGTATCTCTTCTCGTGACCTAAAAGAAGAAGAGAAAACAGCTGACCTGAAAGAGCTAGTTATCGCTCGTGACGGTATCGCAGTTGTTGTTAACCCGAACAACGAAGTATCTGCTCTTACTGCTGAGCAAATCACTTCAATCTACAAAGGCGACATCACTAACTGGAAAGATGTTGGCGGTGCTGACAAGCCAATCGTAGCAATCACTCGTGATACTGCATCAGGTACACGTGGTGCATTCGAAGACATCATGAAGCTTAAGAAGAAGATTGGCGATAAGAAAGTATCGGCTATCTCTCAACGTGCACAAGTTGCAAACGGTAACGGCGCACTTAAAGTTTCTGTAGCAAGCAACCCATACGCTATCGGCTTTATCTCTCTAGGTACAGTTGACGAATCTGTTCAAGCTCTAACTATCGACGGCGCTGCTGCGACTGTAGACAACGTTAAGAACGGTTCTTACAAAGTTGCTCGTCCATTCCTAGTTCTTTACAAAGCAGGCGCTCCAACAGCTGAAACTCAACAATTCCTAGATTGGATGGTTGCAGATGAAGCTCAAGCTATCGCTGGTAAGAAAGGCTACATCACAGTTAACTAATCTTAACTGACTCAATCTTAATTATTGCTCAGCCTGCTTTAGGCTGAGCCTTTTCTTTCAACTTTGTTTATTTCGAGCTCTTATTGAGCCACAAAGTTTGAGATTTTATATATGACCATCGCAAATAGTGAAAAGCTTATGAATACTGAAGCGACTCAAATCAACAAGCCAAGTCTACGTGCTAAGAAGCGCATCGACTGGAGAGAAAGAATCTTCCACGGCTTGTTCTTATCGAGTGCTGTAATCGGCATCGTATCACTAGCCGTTATCGCTTACTTTATCGTTGCAGAGAGTATCCCTGCATTCCAAGAGGCCGGTGTTTCTGGCATCGTTCTGGGTGTTGACTGGTTACCTCCAGCTCTATTCGGTGTTGCAACCATGATTGTTGCATCGATTGTTTCGACACTTGGAGCTGTAGTTGTTGGTGTGCCAGTTGGTGTATTAACCGCTATTTTTATTGCTGAGATTGCTCCAAAGCGTCTTGCAGATATTATTCGACCAGCAGTTGAGCTTCTAGCGGGTATCCCGTCGGTAGTTTACGGCTTCTTCGGTCTAGTAATTATCGTTCCAATGATTCAAAACGTTTTCCAAGTACCAGCGGGTAACACTATCCTGGCGGGTATCATTGTTCTGGGTATCATGATTCTTCCTACCGTTATCACGGTTTCTGAAACTTCGATTCGTGCGGTACCTCGTACATACAAAGAAGGTTCACTTGCACTGGGTGCTTCGAAAATCTACACGATTTTTAAGCTACTCGTTCCTGCTGCACGTTCAGGCATTATGACTGGTGTGATTTTGGGTATCGGCCGCGCACTTGGCGAAACGATGGCAATCATCATGGTTATGGGTAACGCGCCAGCAATGCCAGAAGGCATTTTGGACTCTGCTCGTACGCTAACAGCAAACATTGCAATTGAAATGTCTTACGCAAGTGGCGTTCACGCTAACGCACTGTACGCAACAGGTGTTGTACTTCTAGTGTTCATCATGATGTTAAATGGTGCTCTACTTTATCTTAACCGTGAAAAAGCGAAGTAGGCGAGGATAAGTAATATGGATCGCGTAAAACTAAAACAAGCACGTCAAACCAAAGATAACATCCTAAAAGGTTTTATCTGGGCAGCTGCAGCTGTAACCGTTGGTTTCTTATTCTGGATTATTTGGTACATCCTATCGAACGGTCTGCAATACGTAGATTGGAACTTCATCACTGACGATTACACTCGTACTGGTGAAGAACGTGGTATTTTCCCAATGATCATTGCCACGATCTACATGGTAATCGCATCGATTGCGGTAGCCGCGCCACTGGGCATCATGACGGCGATATACTTAACTGAATATGCGAAAGTAGGTAGCCGATTGGTGAAAGTGATTCGATTCTGTACTGAGTCGTTAGCTGGTATCCCATCGATCATCTTTGGTCTGTTCGGTATGACCTTCTTTGTTTCGATTCTTGGTCTTGGCTTCTCGATTCTGTCGGGTGCACTAACGCTAAGTATCCTGATTCTTCCTGTAATCATTCGTACTACAGAAGAAGCATTGATGGCAGTGCCACAAACTTACCGCGAAGGCTCATACGGCCTTGGCGCTTCAAAAATCTACACTATCTGGCGTTTGATCTTACCAAGCGCAATGCCAGGTATCTTAACTTCGGTCATTCTTAGTATTGGTCGTGTAATTGGCGAATCAGCACCTGTATTTTTAACAGCAGGTATGGTGGCACGTGTTCCTGAGTCGGTATTCGATTCTGGCCGTACACTAACGGTTCACCTATATAAGCTGACAACAGAGCTATTTACTATCGATGAGTGGAACCAAGCCTACGGCACGGCGACAGTCCTAATCGTACTGGTTCTCTTGATCAACATGGTTACAAAACTGATTGCGAGACGCTTCAACACGGCAACTTACTAAGCTCATTAGCTGGCTCATAAATAAAGCGAGCCCCCGTGATAAAGAAAGCATCAAGTTAGACACGAATTTAAGAATTTAGAGATTACGAACATGAATAAATTTGATATTGAGAACCTAGATCTGTTTTACGGCGACAACCAAGCGCTTAAATCTATCAACCTGCCAATTCCAACTCGCCAGGTTACTGCTCTGATTGGCCCGTCTGGCTGTGGTAAATCAACACTATTGCGTTGTTTGAACCGCATGAATGACCTAATTGAAGGCGTTACGATTAAGGGTAAGCTGGATATGGATGGCACTGACATCTACGGTAATATCGATGTCGCTGACCTACGTATCCGCGTAGGCATGGTATTCCAAAAGCCAAACCCGTTCCCAATGAGCATCTACGAGAACGTGGCATACGGCCTACGTGCTCAAGGTATCAAAGACAAAAAACACATCGATGAAGTGGTTGAGCGCTCGCTACGCAGTGCTGCACTGTGGGATGAAGTAAAAGACCGTCTTAAAGCGCATGCATTTGGTCTGTCTGGTGGTCAACAACAGCGTCTATGTATTGCACGTACCATTGCAATGGAACCAGATGTAATCCTGATGGATGAACCAACATCGGCTCTAGATCCAATCGCGACACACAAGATTGAAGAATTGATGGAAGATCTGAAGAAAGACTTCACTATCGTTATCGTAACGCACTCAATGCAGCAAGCGCGTCGTATCTCAGACCGTACTGCTTTCTTCCTAATGGGAGAGCTTGTAGAGCATAACGAAACCAGTGTTATCTTTAGTGAACCAAAAGATGATCGTACTAAAGGTTACGTAAACGGTGACTTCGGTTAATCGATTATTTACGTGCGGTGTTTAAGCGATTAGATACCTGTGCACACTAACTGAAACGCAGGTTAGATAATCGAATAGAACAACAGAATTATCACTATAACTATAAGCGATGGAAGTTTTGCCCCACTATAGGTGGGGCTTTTTTATGTGTCTAAAAAATCCCCAATGTCGATGTGATTTTGGGCAGAGAATCCCATTTTTGTCGTCCTTCTCATGCTTGTGATAATGTTAAAGGTGAAACTGCGACCCGCTTAACATCTCATTTTTACTTACATTGATTGCATATCAAGCCTTCTGTATTTTTGCTTTATTCTTAATCGCCAATGGAAGGAAGCTGTGCCTGTTAAAGCCTTTGCAAAACAAATATCTGCGACACGCGACCATCGTCTGTTGGCTGAGTCTCTTTTTGACTATCTGGTTAAGGTACTTACTCCAAAAGGGATAGGAATATTTGCTGAACCGACGCCGGAGAGCGACGCATTACCGCTTTTTTCTTATGGCGACCTAACCTCATTGGCGAGCTACCCCTCTACATTTTGGCCGTGGGTCTCACAGTTTGATACCGCAGACGGGGTTTTGCCAATGGCTATCAACACCTGCAAGTGGGAACACATGAAAGTGCTTGGTGGGGAGTCGTTTATCATGATGCTCGACAACGCACCTGCCTCCAGAACTTATTTAATTGTTCAAAATTGCAATGCTGAGAAGGTTAATCAAACCTTTGACCAAGATCTTGATGTGTTACAGCTCGCGGCTGCCCGTTGGCAATGTATTCGTGCCGAAAAGAACGCGGCGCTAGAAATCAAACACAGAGACACACGTGAAGCTCAATACTTAGATGAGATAAAGTTACGTGAGCTGTTTGTAGAGAACATGAAGCTGGTTCATCAGGTCGCGCTTGAGCTTTCTAACCCTGAGTCACTCGATGCTTTGTATAAAGCATCGGTTGAGGCTGTGCGAGACAGGTTAGGGTTTGATCGTGCGATCTTCATGTTGCTTGATATGAAAAAGCGTTGTTTCAGCGGAACTTATGGCACTGACGAAGCGGGTAAAACCAACAGTGAACACCACACTCAATACGATTTGCACCAACTTGAAGCGGAATACATTGAAGCGCTGTCTGATAACCATACTAATCTAGTCATCATCGATAATGCGCCCCTGTATACAGAAGGTAAGGTGGTCGGGCAGGGGTGGAATGGCATGCTTATCTTGCGTGAAGGCGACAAACCTGTCGGCTGGATCGCCATGGATAACTACATTCATCGCTCACCGATTACTAACTATCAAAAGCAGATGCTTGAGTCTTTTGGCTCTTTGCTTTCTCAAATCTATATTCGCAAGCGCCAAGAGCAGAACATACGTATGTTGCACTCGAGTATGGTTGAGCTGTCTCGATGCGATAGCGTCAGTGAAGTCTGTAAGTCCGCGGTTAGTTTTGCGATTCAACATCTAGGTATCGATCGACTGGCTGTTTTCCTAACAGACAAAAAGTGCAGTTACATGCAAGGTACTTGGGGCACTGACATCAAAGGCGATATTGTCGATGAGTCCTATTATCGCTCTGAGCTGGTGGAACGTGACATTGTAGCCGCAGCTCGTGCTTGCCCTAATCAAGTTGCCTTTGAAGAATCAGTTCCTATCTATCACGATTTCAATATTGTGGGAGTCGGTTGGACGGCAATGACCATGCTCACCACCAATACGGGTGAGCCGATTGCGTTTATCGCTGCTGATAACTTGTTAACACGCAGCCCTTTAACTTCCCAGCTTCGCGAAGTAATTCGTATCTTTGCCTCTAGCCTCGCAGAGGTGTTGCAAAGAACCATGGCGCAAGAGGAACTGAAAAAGCTCAATGAAACATTGGAGCAAGAAGTCAGTAAGCGTACCCAAGAGCTAGAGTTGGCGAATGAGCAATTGGATATCATTTCTAAATTAGACCCACTGACGCGCCTTGGAAACCGCCGTATGTTGTCGCAGGTTCTAGAAGACTTGAACGGTGACGATCAAGGTGCCTTTGCCTTACAGAACGAAATTACATTTGGCTTGATTCTTGTCGACCTCGACCACTTTGGTTTGTACAACAGTGTCTATGGTCATACTGAAGGGGATGCGGCTCTGAGGACGGTAGGTGAGATACTGAATGCCCATGTTCACAATGATAAAGAAACCTTCTGCCGGATTGGCGGAGAGGAGTTTATGTTGTTGATGATCGGCACCCATCACTCTGAGACCAAGCGGCGAGCAGAGTCGATCAGAAAATGCATTGAAGAGGCGAAGATCCTCCATTGTGAAAGCAGTACTAGTCAGTATTTAACTGCGTCTGTCGGGTATGCATCGATAACTTCTGATCAGCATCAGTTCGATTTTGATTTGTTGTATGGCAAGGCAGATAAAGCCTTGTATCAAGCCAAAGACTCGGGGCGAAATCGAATTGTTTCTGCCTTAAAACGTAAAAAAGTCACAGCCTCTCTTTCTTAAAATAAAGGCCGTTGATCTCAAGATGATCAACGGCCTTTGTGTTTTACTGTTCTTGATGAACAACGTCGACTAAAGATTTTCTAGCGAACTATTATGCTTTTTACTCGCAACTCTCTTGGGCTTCTTCACCGTTTTGATTGCCAGCTCAGGGCTCCATGTTTGGGCTGGTGAACCGGCTTCACCATAAAGGCTTTGGTTTAGCTTGGTGAGTTCGGCTTCAACGGTTTGTAACGTCTCATCACTTAGATCTGTATTTTCAGATTTCCATTGCTCAAATAAGGTTCTGGTCATCACGCCATCTTTCGTTCTTAGAGCTTCAATAAGCGCTTCTGCGGTATCTGATTGACGTTCAACAGTGTGTGTTGGTTTTGTCGTTACACCGCGGCGTGACCAGAAGTAGAATGCCAATGCTGAGCTGATTAGCCACAAAGCTGCAAATAGGGCGGTGAGATAAGGCCAGAATCCTGGGCTATCGACGTTAATCACTGTTGGTGCTGTTTGTTGGAGCGGCGCGCTAGCAACAGGAGGTGTGCTTGATACAACACGATCACTTGCTGTTACTGTTAGCTCTAGGCCCTGAGCTTTACTGGTTTGTTCTGATTGGGCATCAGTATTGAACCAAGCTTGGGAAACATCCGGAAGTGAGATGTTTCCTGCCTCTTTTGGGATTAGAACCTGTTTATGCACCACCACCGCATCGCCGGACTGTGTTGTGCCAAATTGCGGTTTTTCTTCATAAACACGAACCGATTTAGGGTAGGTGATATTCAGTTTTGGTAGTTGGTGCTGCGTTAAGTTACTCGCCGTCATGGTAATAGTACGAGTTAAAGAATCCCCCGCTTCTATTTCGATGGCTTGCTTGTCGCCTTCTAATCCATTGGTACTGGTTAATTCGTTACCTTGGCTATCCGACCATTGCTGTATCAATTTGAAGTTTGATGTTGGTAACCACTCACCCTTGTAGCCTTTTGGCACATCCTTTACGGTGACATCTAAGGTTTCAACGGGTGTGTCGAGTTGGAACAAACGTGTTGTACTAGAGTTATTGGTTGAGTAGACAACAGCTCCTGTTAGCTTCGGCCCGTTCAGCTTAAATTGACCTGCTTTTTGTGACGAGATACGGAATGACTGTTGAACTACCGTCACCTCCTTTCCATTGAGAACGTCTTGAAATTGCTTCGATTCCCCAATAGGTTCCACATCTAAGCCTGAAGAGCTCGGTGGCGCGATTTTCGGATCTTGAAGCCTTCTTGGATCCGCTTTAATGATCAGCTTTACATCAAGCTCTGCGGTCTCTTGTGGGTATAGTGAGTTCTTACTTAGATTAAGTTGAAACTCAGCCATGTCATGTTGAGTTGGCGCCGCTTTATTAACGGCGACATTGATGGTGATAGGCTTGGTTTTAGCCCCTTCAATGTCAAAGCTAGGGATCTGTATCCGGCCTAAGCGCAGTGGAGCAAGGGTGATGTTCCACTCGCTTGACACCGAACGGCTGCCATTGACGATTCGCATCGACGACCCAAAGTTTGGTGTGCCAACATAGAAATCCTGCTGGAGCGCTGTTAGATCTAGAGCATCAGAGGAGACCTTTTCATCGGTTGCAACTCTAAGAAGGAACACTTCATCTTTGGTGACACTGTTATGTGAAACGCTCGCCACGGCGTTTGCAGCCAATACTGAGAAGGACGAGAAAGCTCCCAACAACAATGTTAGGAGTACGGATAAAAATGGCTTGTTTAAAAATCGCATGGTTACCACTTTTTGTTCTGGTTGTTAGGAGCACTTTTTTGTCGTGCTTGTAAAATCATTTGCGCTTTAAGCAGTTGGCTCGGGTCACGGGCGCTTTCTACTTGCTCAAGTTTTCGCATGTCAGGGTCGCTCGACAGAGGTTGATCTGAGGTTTGTGCTACAGCTTGCTGACTACTTTGCTCACCATCTTCTTTTGAAGCTTGTTGTGCGCTAGCACTTTGAGGTGTAGCGCCTTCTTGGTCACTCTGTTTCGGCTGATCACTGTTACTTTGTTGCGTGGCTTGCTTGTCGTCTTGTTTAGACTTTTCAGAGTCAGAGTGATTTTCAGGTTGGCCTTGAGATGAGTTTTGGTCTTGGCTACCGCGTTGATCTTGGTTACTGCTTTGATCTTGCGACTTGCCACTGGAGCTTTGTTGTTGATCCTGAGAGCTTTGCGAAGAATCATTTTGCTGACCTTGCTGACCT
>NZ_JBFRKI010000028.1:0-127852 GCF_041469245.1 Vibrio sp. 10N.286.51.B11
TCCGTCTTGCTCACGAAACCGGCGTCATCTTACTACCTGGTAAAGGTTTCGACACAGTACACGCATCAGTACGTGTATCACTAGCGAACCTTACTCACCACGAGTACGAGCTAATCGGCCGTGCAACACGCACTGTATTGGATGAGTACTTCGCTGAGTTTCAAGACGCATAAGTTCAAGTCTGGCTTAGAATCAAATACATGATTTAAAGCCGATGACGTCCAACTCATTAAGAATAAGCCTCGGCGATGTCGAGGCTATTCCGACCAAATAAGCACAGTGGTTAGATCGATAAAACTTCCTATCTTGATGTTCCGTTGTGTTTATTTAGTCGTCTTATCCAAGTATTCAAATCCATTTCAAACTGAAAGAGCGACGCATGAAAAGCATTATTTCTATTCAATCTCACGTGGTTTACGGGCATGCAGGAAACAGTTCTGCGGTTTTTCCAATCCAAAGAATGGGACTCGATGTGTGGCCAATCCACACTGTTCAGTTCTCTAATCACACTCAATATCAACAAGGTTGGACCGGGCAAACATTCGGCTCAGATGATATTCGAAACTTGATTCGAGGCTTAGACAACATCAACGTACTGAAAGACTGTGGTGCGATCCTATCGGGTTATCAGGGAAGCGCAGACCAATGTAAAGCGGTTGCCGAGTCGGTTAATTTAGTTAAAGAAAAGAACCACAGTGCACTCTATGTTTGTGACCCTGTAATGGGTGACCCAGATAAAGGTTGTATCGTTGAGGATGGCGTTAGAACCGCCATTACTAAACACTTGCTTCCTATTGCCGATGTTATAGTGCCAAACCAATTTGAACTAAGTGAATTGACCGGCATTAAAATCCTCTCCCTTTATGACGCGGTTACAGCATGTAAGAAAGCATTGGAGCTTGGTCCAAAGATGGTGCTCGTGAAGCATCTTCACTCATTACCCGATGACGCGTTCAGTATGATTTTAGCAACGAAAAAGGCATGTTATTTAGCCCAACGACCGAACATTGAATTTGCTCAACAACCGGTTGGTGTCGGTGACCTTATCTCTGGCCTGTTTACCGCAGGGTTAATAAAGAGAATGTCTCCCGTAGCTGCATTCCGACATGCAAATAACGCGGTCTATGGTGTGTTGGAGCTAACTAAAAGCTATGGCACTTGGGAGCTACAAACAATCAATGCACAATATGAATTTGTAGAGCCTACCCACGATTTCAACGTGGTCAAAATCGGGTAGAGCGTTTAACTCCGATAGTGGTGGAGGGTGTACCTATTCGATGGGTCGCATCCTACAAACGAGATTACGAGCTAAGACTAAACCTAGCTATATTACTCCCAGAAAGAGACGGACTTCACTTTATCCCTATTTATTAACTTCTCTGTTTATAGCTGTTCTTTTGATTAAACAGAGTCTCTGAATCATTTTAGAGAACATTAAATGAGCCTAATTATGAACCGTCTAATTTCCTCGGGTTTTACCGTTGCTTTGTCATTACTTGTAGTGGCATGTAGCTCACCCCACACGTTGGATGTACGCGTACACAAAGACAATTACAAAGAAGTGGTTGTAGAAGAAGCGATATCAGTAAAAGAGCCATTGCGTATGTGGGCGAGTGAGAACCCAGACTTCTTATACTCTCCAATCGATCAAACAACGCCAATTAAAGTGTCAGGTGAGCAACTAAATATCTTAGCTTTGTCAGGAGGCGGCGCGAACGGAGCCTTTGGAGCCGGTATTTTGATAGGGCTGGAAGAATCTGGCCAATTGAAAGACTACTCAATAGTTACTGGCATCAGTGCAGGAGCGCTAATGGCACCATTTGTATTCATCGGCGGAGATGCATTTCCGAAGATGAAGGAGGTGATGTTAAACATCAATGACAAATCAGTGCTCGGCAAAAAGAACTTTTTAAACACCGTGTTTAAAGATGCTTTTACTGACGGTAAAAACTTGAATCAATTTATCGCTCAGGCGTTCCCTGAACCGATGATCGAGCAAATTGCTGCGCGACACCGCAACGGTAAGCGTTTGTTTATTGGTAGCACACACTTTGATTCTGGAGAGCTTGTCATTTGGAATGTGGGCGCAATTGCAAATAGTGACATGCCAGATAAGTCTGAACTTATATATAAGGTTTTAGCAGCAAGTGCTTCTATTCCTGGAGTCTTCCCACCGCAGTTTATCAATGTGAAGTACGAAGGTAAAAGTTATGAAGAACTTCACGTCGATGGTGGTTTAGCCGCTCAAGTATTTTTCAATCCATCTAACTTCGACTATCAGCAGATCTCAGATGCTCTTGGGTTAGAAAAACCACCACAGCTCGATGTTATTCGAAATGGAGCACTGAAAGCGCCGTACCACTCGCTGAGAGATAAGGGTCTAGATTTAGTAGCAAAGAGCGTATCAAGCCTGACTCTTGCTCAAACACGTGGTGATTTATATCGAATGAAATACATCTGTGAAATCAACAACATTGATATGCAATTTACTTACATCGAGCACGACTTTGGTTACGCCAAACGAACCAAAGACATGTTTGATGAACACTATTTATTAACCATATACGAATATGGTTATCACAAAGCAACTCAGGGCAAACCTTGGGTAACAGAATTACCTTAATTTAGGGATATCGTAAAATGAATAAAACAGTTTTAGCGCTACTTATCATGGCAACGTCTAGCGCTGCCATGGCACAAAATGTGACCTCAATGGAACAGCAAAAAGTCGATAACGACATGCTACAACTGGCCGACGTTCAACAAGAAGCGGCGTTGTTCATGGTTGAAGAAAATTCAGACTACGTGGAGATTGACTACATTGGTCAGTGGGTTGACGTGAACAATTACGTCACACATAAAGAAGCTAAAGAACGCCAGCTTCAAAAGACCACCAAGAAATACATTTACTCGCAAACAGGTGAAACTCTAGAATCCATCGAGCAGCGAATTGCTGAGCATATTCAAGTGGACCAACCTAGATATTTCAGTGTCGATGTTTACCGTAATTACCACGGTGATTCCGGGGACTTTAACTATCTAGCTCGAGTTATCGAATACATTTAAGTTATTCGTTTGACATCAACGATAAAACCTACTAGCTTAAGTAGGTTTTTTTGTTTCAAATTGACGAATTATTTTCACTAATATTATTCTGACAAAGTAGATATTTCGCCAACCTGTGATAATTTAAATACATAACGATTAAAAGTAAGCACAACAACATGAATTTCAGCATTGAACAACTTCTCGCGTTCGTTACCGTTTATGACCAACTCTCTTTCAGCAAGGCAGCAGTCAAGCTTAACAAGCACAGAACGACAATCGGGCAGGTTATAACTAACCTTGAAGACCAACTCTCGGTAAGCCTATTTGAAAGGGTTGGACGCACTGTAAAGCCGACAGAAGATGGTCATCATCTTTACCACTACGCTAAGCAAACGATTGAACAGGCAAGAACATTCGACAAGGTGGCTTTGAGCTTGTCTTATGGCGGGTTGGAAAACATCACCTTTGCTTATTCTGGTGTGATACCTCATCAAATGCTTTTGGATATTCGAAAGAAACTGCGTCGTGATTTCCCGATGATGCGAGTGAACTTTTTAATTCGAAACAAAAAGGATATTAAGAAGGGCCTTCAAAGCGGAGAGTATCACTTTGGACTAGTCAATGTGCATGACAGCCGGGGTATACACAGCTTTGATGCGACTTTTCTAGGTCACATTGAGTTTTCCCCATTCGTTCAAAAAAATGGTGAGTTCTCATCTTTGGCGCAAGAGGATGTACTTTTAGCGTTAAGAAATTCAAAGCAGTTTATCTTGAGATCGTTTATTGAAGAGGGAATGTCAGAAAAAGTAACCATCAGCTCCGATAACGAAGAAGTCGATCAATTGGCGTTAGTTATTAAAATGGTTGAAGCCGGTTTAGGGTGGGCACTGTTACCAAAAACGTTTGCTCATTCTGAATTTTCCCATTACGACATTGAACCTATACAGTCGTCTGAAATGCACCAAGGATTCAAATTCGGTTTTGCGCTTTGGTGCAATCATTCTAAGCAAGTGAAGGATGTAAAATTATCGGTTTTATCTGTTATACAAGAACATGTTGATCGAGTATTGAGTCAATATTAGCAAAGGAAGAATGTAGGTAACTTATTAATAGAGGCTCATTTATATGAGCCTTTTGCGTTTCTGTCATCTCGAAAGCTCTTTAATTTTGTAGGGCGACATCCTCTATATAGGAGTAGGGCAACACCATTATTTGGCCTATTCTATGCCCGTCGATTAAGGACCCCCTTTATTGGCAATAAGTGTTTATTTTCTATGTTTATTGCAAGGAAGCAAACTTTCGGCCGGGTTTCGTCACCCGGTCTTTTTTATGAGGCAAATTTTATGACTCGCTGCGGCGGCATTGTTCTTCTTTCCTGCTTTTTATTTACAACATCTTCTTTCGCATCGTTTTATGATCCTGTTGATGGTCAATTTGATATGGGGCATCACCTTGCGGAAAACGCACATGGCTTTTTGCCTATCCCAATTTTGATTACCGAGCCTGCGGTGGGGTACGGCGGCGGTGTGGCTGGTTTGTTTTTACATGAGACGGATGAGGAAAAGCGACAAAGAAAGCAAGCTGCTCTTTCTGCCATAGATGGTGGTGCGCAGTTAGTACCCTCAGCAATGTCAGTAGTGGGCGCAGTAGGGACAGAGAACGAAACTTGGTTTGTATTTGGTGGCCATAGACGATCTTGGATGAATGATTCCATTCGTTACACAGGAGGCGGCGGCTTTGGTGTTGCGAATTTGGATTTGTACACATCAATCAACTGGGGCCCCATAGATCATGACCTTAGAATAGGCACGTCAACTTCGGTAGCCGTACTTTCACAAAAGGTGCAGTTCCGGATTGGGCATACGCCTTGGATGTTGGGAATAAAGCAGTTATTAGCTAAGTCTGAGATTGAATTTGATAACATGGTTTTAGACCGAATTTTGGGTAACGAATCGGTTACTTCTGGTTTAGGGTTGGAGGCTGAATATGACACAAGAGATAATTTATTTTATCCAACCAAAGGTTACAAATTGTCTGCAGATTACATGGTGTACGACGATGCGATTGGCAGTGATTACAATTACCGAAATTTGAACATAGATGGCGAAGCCTATATCCCAATTACCAATAAATGGACGTTAGGCTTGGCTGCAAATTATCAAAGCTTCGAACAGCAAGACCTGTTTGTATCACCCACAGCGAAACCGTACGTGTCGTTACGCGGGGTGTCATCTTATCGGTACCAAGGAGATGAGATTGAAACAATTCAAGGCCAATTGACGTATAGCATCACTCATCGTTGGAAGGTGTCTGGGTTTTACGGTTCAGGGGTTGCAAAGCAAGATAACGGCATAAGCCACGACAGTACCGTCAATGCCGGAGGTGTCGGCTTTCGATACCAAATCGCGAGACGTTACGGTTTGCACCTTGGGATGGATTATGCGCAAAGCCATGAAGAACGCGCTATCTACTTTAACGTAGGCAGTGGTTTCTAGAACAACGGAATAGGTTGAATTTTTCCAAGAAAAAAGGCGCTAATTAGCGCCTTTTCGTTTTCTATCACTTTCTTACAGTAAGATTACTTCTTACGGCAGAACTCAGCGATTACGTACATTGATTGACCGCCGTTTGTTTTACCAGAAACAAGCTTAGGATCGTCACCAACGCTGATACCACGAATAACAGTACCTTGCTTAATCACTTGGTTAGTACCTTTGATTGGCAGGTCTTTGATTACTGTTACGTCGTCACCTTTCTTAAGTTCAACGCCATTCACATCAAGAGGCTTGTCATCAGCAGACATGCCGATTTGTGCCCAAACTGATGTTTCTTCTTCAAGGTACATCATGTCTAGCGCGTCCTGAGCCCAGCTTTCTGTGTTCAGACGAGTAAGTTGACGCCATGCCGTTACTTGAACTGGCGCTTCCTGGCTCCACATGCTGTCAGTCAGACAACGCCAGTGGTTGATATCTTTAGGATCGTCAATCTCACCAAGACATTTGTCACATACCATGATGCCGTGATCCACTGTTACGTGGCTGTGTGGCGGCACTGCGTATGCAGTAAGAGAAGAATCAGAACCACATAGTTCACATTTAGATTGGCAGCGTTCTAGCATAGTAGCTTCAGAAGACATAATGGACTCACATTTATTAGGTATTAAATTACGGGGCTATTATCCACTTTATTTACAATAAAGAAAGAGGTCGTACGGTATTCTGTCTTGATTAATTTTAGCTGAGATCAACCATTTGTGTTTTAAAGTTTTATGCAAACGGTTAACTAGGGGACTTGTTCGAACGACAGATACAAAAATGCCAGCGGTTAGGCTGGCATTTGGTTTAGTGAAAAGCTTAAGTCTTAGTTATTCCAATAAAGCATCCGGTGCTGCTGCATCAAGGCTATCCGATTCTAAGAAATCAGCTACTTGAGCTCTCATTGATAGGGTATGAGTGGCATCAGAAAGGTCTGCTTGCGGTCCGATGATCGTTGAGTGTTTAGCTATTTCGTTATATTGAACAAACACACGATTCCCAGTTGAAGGGCTAGCTTTTGTTGAGTCAGTCAATCCTAACGTCGAATCTAACCCTTCAGAGCCAACAAATGAAGCCGTATATGATAACGGTGCACCATTATCATCATTGCCATTGTTTGGTACCGTTTCATCATTTTGCGACTGGATCAACAACGTTGGATAGCTAGAGCTAATTGATGACTGGTCCTCAGTGTTTGCTATTGAATGTGGATCGACCGTGTCAATAAGGGTTTGAGCGGCGACTTTAAATGCAACTAATTCAGTTTCAATTGCTGCGGCACTAGTTGGATTTTCCTTAGCAAAAGCGGTATAGCAATCGCCATCTTCAATGTCAGCCGCAGTACAAGCTGAAGCCACTGAATCCCGATACGTTGCATTTAACTGTTTAGCTAGATTGTGTTTAATTTCGGGGCCAAAGGTTTCCGATGCGAAGAGTAATTCAGCAATGTGCCCACCTGAATTAGCATATACCGCCGAGCTAAATTTATGTGTACCAGCAATTTCAGATGTAGCTACTGACGTAAATCCAGTAATACCGCCCAATGAGTGGCCCATAAATTTAACGGTTGTGTCTTTTACATCAACTCCGGCTAATGGTGTACCAGTAAAGTCATTCCCCACTTTTTCAAGTGCCATACGAAGACCTATTACATCAAGTGCACTTTGACGGATGTTGTCACGCGCAACGGGCAAAGCGCTTAGATTTAAGTAGTACAGAGCATTATCGTTAGTTGAAATAGCACCTCCGGCAAGTGAACGAGACCCATGAATAGGGTGGTCAATTGCAATGACAGCAAGACCTTCAGCCGTTAAGTTTGCCGCAAACGCATACGCATTCTCTTTTACAGAGGTAATACCGTGTTGGTAGATTACAACCCCGGTTATTGGGTCAGTCACAGGAGTAAACAAAAGCACATCAACAGCTTCAAGTGATTTAATTTGTGGTATTGGTGAATACTGAGTGACAATGCGATCACTATCTAGAGCTGTTCCACTTGCGTCCTTTGTGAGTGTTTTTCCCATTAAAGTCGTGACATCAGCTGCGCTAAGGTTTGTTGGGTCTAATCCTAATTTAACCAACTCTCCACCAACGAAAGAACTTGTAGAGTTATCCGTTAGTGCGCTTTTTATAACCGCTAAACTGTCCAATGCTGATGCAAATGGCGTTGTAGAGAACTTAGTTGGATCGGTTTCCAAGAAATATGGGAGTTGAACAGTACCTTTAGTCACGTTTACCGACGTAGTGCTGATACCAGCGTTAGAGTAAAGGAGATTTATCCCTCCAATCAAAGTGGCATTTTCTGTTGCATCGTCATCGGCAAGATATTTTTTAAAGTCAGCATCTGCAGCGATTGCTGTAGCAAATGGTGTTGTTGATGAGGAATCTAAACTAAGATTGTAAGCGTTTGTCAGATCGATATTATTTGGGTTTGCGCTGCCATTCCAATAAGTCGAAAGTGGGGCCCCAGCATCAATCATTCCGCCAATCAACGATGCTGTAGAGGCAAGAACATCACCAACAGAAGTTGTAGTAAACCAAGCTGAATACACAATCTTTTCCGCATCAATACCAACAGCGGCAGCTATAGCTTCTTGACCTTTAATTAAAGTTTGCGCACTAGCTAAGTCACCGGTTGAATAAGTTTTAGTGGCTGTTTTGAGAGCCGCATAGCTTTGCGATGTACCTACTGGGTTACCATTTACATCTGTAACGTCATCAGTAACAACAAGCAAATATTCAGACTTCTCATCAAAAAGAGTATTAGGTGTAATTGCTAGGTTTGAGCCTACTTTGTAAACTTTGTATTCAGAGCTAGCAACAGGTGTTGGTACTTGAGCCGCTGTGGATGTGTCTGTTAGCTTTTTAGAAAGCTTCAACAATGTCACTCCGGAAGTAACAACTCCAGGAGTATCACCAAAACCGTCGCCTTCAAACTCGATGTAAATTGGCATGCTTGTCGAAAAACCATCGGCATAATTTAATGCTGCTTTTGGGTTAGAAATGCTATCGTCGCCACCTGTTGGGATCGCTAACGTGCCATCTGTAGAGTCAAATAATAGGTTATTGCTTAAAGGAACTGATGCATTACTACCTTGCAAGAGCATTTTTTGAGTTGTCGCTCTTGCCAAAGACGTTTCTAGATAGGCTTCAAGTTGTTGGTTACTTGTTACCGAACTTTCGGTGTTGTCGCCACAACCTGCTAGCAGGATCGCTGAACATAGTAGAGAGATCTTAAAGTTACGTTTCATGATACGATCCTGATTTAGTTAAAAGTGTAGTTAAGCTGAACTGAAGAAAGGTAAGCGGTACCTTCTGCTTCGAAAGTCCTTTCTTGCTGAGCGCCATTTGTCTCAGTGAACTCACCGTCATCACTTACAACAAGTGCGAATCCTGCATCGACAGTCATATTTTCGCTCCAAACATAAGTGAAGCCAGCGCTATACCACATACGATCACTATCAGGAATGCTTAAAGTTGCTTCACCAGCTTGTTCGTCATAAGCGTAACCAGCTCTTAATGTCCACTTACTGTTTAGTTGGTACGTTGCGCCTAGTGAATATCGATTGTTGTCTTCATATTTTTCAGGTTTGTAGAAGCACTGACCTACTACACCGTTGTCAGTACAATCTGGACTTGTTGCTTTTAACTCCTTAAAAGTACTCCAATCAGTTTGTTGCCAACCGTAGTGAATTGCCCATTGTTCGTTAAGTTGGTGAAATGCTGAAAGCTCCAGAATAGAAGGAAGCTCGATTTGAAGACGACCATCAACCTTGGGAGATGTTGCTCTACCTGAATCGTAGCTGGTAAATTCACCGTCATCGAAATCAAGATCAACAGAAGAGCGGTAAGCGATACTAAAGCGATTGTTTTCGTTCAGCTCATACATCGCGCCAACATTCCAACCATAGGCAAATGTTTCACCGGTCATGCCTATAAGTTTGTCAGATGGATTTCCACCAACAAAGTTAGCGAGCTCGCCTTTATGGCGAGTAAGTTCAGCTTCCGCATACACAAGGTTTAAACCTGCACCAACGCTAAATGATTCATTCACGCGATACGCAATATTTGGATTTAGATTTACAGATAAGAGCGACGTATCACCAGCCATATCACCTGCCGAGATGTCATCAGGGTAATCCGTAGCAACACCATAATTGGTGAACATACCGATACCCCAAGCCCATTTTTCGTTGATTGGGCTGATGTAATATGCGGCTGGCACGACTTGTAATGGAGCAACATCTTTTGAATGCTCGTTAGCGTCAACGTCGTAAACGTTAACCTCTGGATCAACGATAGAAACCGCGCCTGAAAATTGGGCTGTATCAAATAGAGTCATTGCGGCGGGGTTTCTCGCTAGTACACTCGCGTTATCAGCTACTGCACCTTCACCTGAAAAGGCACGACCAAGACCTGAGGCAGAATGCTCAGCAACTTGGAAACCAGCCGCAAGTGAGTTACATGCAAATAGTACTGAAAGTGAAACGAGAGAGCGTTGTATTGTTTTCATCCTTGACCCTCCTAGGGCATCGAATTTCGTTATTATGGTTTGAAAACACACTGAGCATTTTTGGTGTTGAAGCTCTAATGTAAATGGCATGTTAAATTCATGTTTTATATAAAGTCAAAGAAAGAGTTGTTATTTTGTGAGGTTATGTTTTAAAGGGGCGGCACTTTAACATCGATAATATAAGTATAATCAATAATTTATTCGTGGTTGGAGGTGTGACCAGAGTGTTTATGCATCGTTGCGGTATAAATAGTGTTCAATAGCTCAATATGTAACAACTTTGTTTCTGTTTACCACCATTCGCTAAATCGGCATAATATCGACACTCGTTAGAAGTCATTAAATTGGAATTTTAAGTTTGGAATTACTCGCGATAGAGTTTCTTGGTAAACCGCTTCGTTTAGAAGGATCAATGGCAGGGTGGCAACAGTTGTATTGGGATAACACTTTGGTATCTCAATTAGATGCGACCACAGACCAAGAAGACGCCCGAAAACACGAATTTACACTACGCGCTGGCGAAGAAACGTTGCAGTGTCACGTTGAATCGGCCGTTCAGTGGCAACCGTTTGAGATGACGTATAAAGCGTCGGTGAATGGGCAAACCATTACCGAAGGCAATCGAAACACCAAAGATATTGAACAACAAACTCCTGTTGTCGCTCCTAAACCAGAGAAGCGTTTTAGCTTAATTGGGTTGGTGTCGCTTGGTATGAAAGCGCTTAAAAGCGCCAAGCTAATCAAGGTCGTACTTGCTTCTGCGAGTTTAGCGGCCTATTCATGGTTGTTTTCAATTCAGTTCGCTTTGGCCTTAATCGCCTGTTTAATGTTCCATGAGTACGGTCATATTAGAGCGATGAAATACTTCGGCATGAAAACCAAAGGGATCTATTTGATACCATTTCTTGGTGGCTTGGCGTTATCCGATGAAAAGATTAATACGCGTTGGCAAGATGTGGTTATCTCAATCATGGGGCCATTGTTCGGCCTGATATTGTCGTTAGTATTTATGGTGCTGTATTGGGCGACTGGCGAAATGTTCTTTGCCGGCCTTGCAGTATTTAATGCTCTATTAAACCTGTTCAATCTATTGCCGATTTTGCCTCTCGATGGCGGACATGTTCTTAAAAGTATCAGTTTCTCGATGAACAGTGTGCTTGGCATTGTACTTTGTGTCGCGGCTGCCGTTGCTGGTGTGGTATTGAGTTATCAGTTGAATTTAACCCTGTTTGGTTTCTTATTGATCATGGGCAGTGTTGAAATACTGTTTGAATGGAAAGGACGTCATCACAGTCACTTGTTACCGTTAGACAAATACGGGCAAGTCGTGTCGTTCGTTTGGTATGTAGGTTTAGTGAGCAGTTTGATTGGTGTTATCTGGTATTTTGCATCTACTGGTGATCAGCTATTAAGCCTACCATTACAAATTCTTGGTACTTAACGAGTGAGTTTCTGTTGTTGGAATTATCCAGCTGCTTAGTGCACTTGAACTGTTAGCAAGCAAGAAACTGAAAATGCCCTAACCAATATGGATAGGGCATTTTTGTATTTACACCAGCTAGGCGATTCTTACTTAGATTACGCTTTGCAATTTGGTCTTGGTGAACCTGATTGAGGAAGCGTTTTTATCGTTGCTTGTAGATCTTTAATACGCGTACTGTGGGAAGGGTGCGTAGAAAGCAACTCTGGCGGTTGATTACCCCCTGATGCTTTCGCCATGTTTTGCCACAAGTTGACACTTTGGTTTGGATCGAAACCTGCTTGAGCCATATACTCTAAACCAACAACATCGGCTTCAGACTCTTGAGTTCGCCCATATGGTAGAATAACGCCATATTGAACGCCTAACCCTAACGCGGCCATCGTCATACCTTGATACTGTTTGTATTCTGATGCACCTAACGCAACGTTAGTAATAGATAAGCCCGTATTAGCGATTTGAGACTGAGAAAGGCGCTCATTACTGTGGTCCGCTAAAACGTGTGCCACTTCGTGACCGATAACCGTCGCGAGTTGGTCTTGGTTTACTGCAACATTGAGTAAACCCGTGTAGACGCCAATTTTTCCGCCTGGCAGAGCGAACGCGTTCACTTGGTCGCTATCAAAAACCACCACTTCCCATTCACTAAAGCCTTGCTTAGGAATGTGTTGAGTAATACTGTTCGCTACGCACTGTACATAAGCGTTAGTTTTGGCATCTTTACTGATGGGTTGTTCTTTCTTCATTTGTTCAAAAGATTGTGCTCCGAGCTGAGACATGTCTTTATCTGAAAAAAGCAGCAATTGGTTTCTGCCTGTCGGAGAAGCGCTACACGCGGTTAGGCCTGCAAGTGTGAGAAGCGAGGCAAACTTCATCCATGACGTCATACAATATCCTCTGTGTATTCGGTTTTTATGCATGTTAACATCAACTTGCGTAATAGCTAAGGGCTGTAAGATAACTAACAGCGGTAATATAGAAAAAAGCTATGCACGCGATAACAAGATCAATAATTAAGGAACCTATATGAGTATTTGGAAAAAGCCCGTTGACCTAGATACCTTCAACGCGACCTCAAAAAATACCTTAATTGAACACCTCAACATTGTTTACACCGAAGTAAATGACAATTCTTTGGTAGCAACCATGCCGGTTTGTCACTTTACGCACCAACCACTGGGTATGCTTCATGGCGGCGCATCGGTTGTGCTAGCAGAAACGCTTGGCTCATTGGCTGCAAACTTCTGCGTACCAGAAGGCTATTATTGCGTTGGGCTCGATATCAATGCGAACCACGTAAGGTCAATGCGTGAAGGGCATGTCATTGGTACTGCTGAGCCTATTCACTTGGGCGTCTCTACTCAAGTATGGCAGATCAATATCACTGATGATCGTCAACGCTTAGTTTGTACCAGCCGTTTAACCATTGCCGTTAAGAAACATAAGCGATAACAGACTAGGCAGTCGTACGCTGGTTTTGTCTTTAGAAGAAGTAATCAGTACTTAGAACAAGCAATCAGTATTTAAAGAAGTAACCCGAGAATCTCATGGTCATAACGTTTAAAAGTGGAAAAGTCATCGCAACCGCACATGAGCTGGTTGTTCGTTTAGATGGTGAGCATAGAGTCACGCTGCAAGCCCAAGTTGATGCAATTCAACTCATCGGAAAAGGGGCAAATGTCATTTCAGCTAACGGTTCTGAGTGTAAATGGTCGATAAAATTAGACGATGAACAGCAGCTCCGTGAAATCGCTAATGAAATTGGCTGCGATGTAATGTAATCCTTTACGGTAAAGGCACTTAACCCTTAAGATTGAATAACATCTTAGGATGTCGTACTCATAATTCACAATAAAATTGTGTCAGTAATATTGATTTTACGCCATAAAATAGGGAAACTGAATTCAATGTCCTTTGAATAAGTTTTCCTCTTTATGAGCAGCCCAAGACTTCGCGTTCAATTTGAAACCCTGTTTGAATACTTCGATGGTAAAGATTCTGATGTTCAACTCGACGACATCACGGATGTGCTTTGTTGTACCCGTCGTAATGCCCGAATGGTACTCAACAAGCTTGAAGAAGAAGGGTGGGTAGAATGGTTACCTGCAGCAGGTCGAGGAAAGTTATCTCAACTTATCTTTAAACAGAATCGTTGTGATGTCAGCGAGAACTTAGCAAGACGCTACTTGCAGGAAGGAAAAATTGGACAGGCGCTGTCAGTGCTTGATCACAATGCTGCCAAACTCACGCAAGTTATTCAAAACTACTTGGGCGTACAGTATCAAGAAGGCGAACAAGTTATTCGTTTGCCTTATTACCGGCCGCTTTCAATGCTTAACCCAACCAAATCGATGCGTCGTTCAGAGCAACATATCGCTTGTCAGGTATTCAGTGGGTTGACTCGTCTAGATGAGAATGACCAACTTCAACCCGATCTTGCTCATTCATGGCAAAAAATCAGCGATTACCAATGGCGATTCTTCTTGAGACCCGGTGTTCGTTTCCATAACGGGGAACCTCTGTTAACCAATCATGTTGTGGATACACTGCTTGCACTCGAACCTCTCAACATGTTTTCGCATATCAAAGATGTCTCTTCACCTGCAAATTGTGTAGTAGATGTTTTTCTCACACGTCCAGACAAGTATTTTCCCCTCGCACTAACGGAATCGGTCGCTAAAGTCACATTACCGATCACTTTACGTGGTGAAGACTACGATATTCGACCGATTGGAACGGGACCTTATCGCATTGAAAAGAACGACGAGAAACAACTCGTGTTAACCGCTTTCAATGGGTACTTTGGTTTCAGACCGTTAATTGATCGCGTTGAAGTTTGGGTGGTGGATGAGGCTTATTCTTCAATGGTTTACCCAAGCCTATCTAAGCCTGTTATGGCCGACCGTGGCGATAGCGATGAAGTAGAACTCGATCCTGGTTGCACGTATTTACTGCTCAATAGAAAGAAGGGTATTGCACAAGATCCCGCATGGGCACAGTTTTTATCTAACGCGTTGAATGCGGCGGATCTGTTTGTTCATATTCCAAAAGAGACTGTTATCGATTTGGGCGTGTTACACGCTTATGGGATAAAACCCGGTTGGTATGACATAAAGTTAAAAGTGCCCGTTTGTCCACCAGCAAATTCCAAACCAACGATAAGATTGGCGTATCAATGCCAACATCCAATGTTTCCAACGCTTGCCAAGGCGATTGTCACGATGCTGAAGCAATACAACGTCGATGTTGATCTTTACGGTTACGAAACCGATCCTCCACACGCTGATGATGTCGATATTTGGATTAACCCTATGGGTATCGCTAATAACAGAGACGACGCTTTAGCCGGTTGGCTAATGGACTACAGTTTTCTTGATGAATCTAGCCCGGCAGAAGACTTCGACCAATGGTGTCACATGATTGACCGTTGGCGTTCTGGTGAATTCGAGCAATTCCCAGCAAGACAGTTAGGTAAACAACTAGTCCAAAGCAATCAATTGATCCCGATGTTCCATTGCTGGTTAGGCGTCAATAAAGATCAATGTGGTACGTTGCAAAACGCGAAATGTAATGCATTAGGTTGGTTCGACTTTAGCCAAGTTTGGGTGAAGCCTGACGTTGATTGAAATCCAAGAAAACTCAATTAGGACCAAATAACTCATTTAGGAAAAACGATGCAAACTCTGATGGTTACATTTATTACGCTGGTGGCATTTGCTGCGAATTCAGTTTTGTGTCGCTGGGCCTTAATGGATCAAACGATCGATCCTTTGAGCTTTTCGATCGTTCGCATCTTATCTGGTGCGCTTACGCTTCTGATTTTATTAACTTTGTCTTCCCAATCTAAAGCTAGACGTGTGTTAACAAACAACACATCGCTATACACAAGGCTAAAATCACAGTTTCAATTCACGTCAATACTGTCACTGCTCGTGTATATGTTTGGTTTCTCGTTTGCTTACTTAGAGCTCGGCGCAGGTCTTGGTGCTCTGGTGTTGTTTGTCGCAGTGCAATTTACGATGATTGCCGCGCACTTGCTTTCTGGCAACAGAATGTCACTCATTGAGTGGGGCGGGTGTTTGTTATCTGTGGCAGGGCTTGTTTACTTGTTAATGCCAACGGAATCGACTCAAGTACCCGACTTAGTTTCTATTATCTTGATGTCTCTGGCCGGAGTTGGTTGGGGTATTTACACATTGGCAGGAAAGACATCGTCAAACGCACTGCAATCGACGACCGCTAACTTTGGATTCAGTTCGCTAGTTATCCTTGTGGCATTAAGCTTGTTAGTTTTGATTCCTAATGCGTTAACGCAAGTGTCTATCACTGAACCAGGTTTGATTTACGCGGTTATATCGGGCTCGGTGGCTTCCGGTGTGGGTTATAGTTTGTGGTATTACGTAGTGAAAAAACTGAATACCGTGGTTGCGTCTATTGCACAGCTTTCTGTTCCAGTTATCGCAACACTTGGTGGTGTATTACTGTTATCTGAACCTGTCACTATGCAATTTATAGTCTCATCAACCGTTATACTTCTGGGGATAAGCTTGGTTCTTGTCGCCCCTAAACTTAAGAAATAAAGAGTTCAATCATTAACTTCTATGGCTAAACCAAACAAGAAACAACCGACCAAGACGGTTCAGATTTTCTGTGCCAAATGTAAAACGCAGCTTTTTAAGTATCGGAAAGGTGGTAAAGGTGCACTCGTGAAATGTTTTAAGGAGCGTATCGTTGAAGATTTCACGAAAAAACCATGTGTGTGCCCTGAATGCGGGATTGAATTTGCGCGAGACACTTTGGTTCGAGGTACGCCAGCCTACAAGTTTGTTGGTGGCAAGGTAACGATGAAATAACCTGTCGCATTAAAACGAGCAAACAATGCTGAAACTAAAAATGCCACAGCGCAGTTTGTGTGTGGCATTTCAACATTGCTTTTGATACTCAGAGTAAAGAATTGAGCTCAGTAAGCTCTGACACGCCATTGAAGCTTAAGAAGTAATAGCGAGACAATTGCGCCCGTGGTGTCACACAGCATATCTTTCTGTGCATCCCAAATATCACCTTGTGAGCCAAGGAACGCGATACCTTCATCACCACCTGCAATCTCCGCGTACCACCACTCGATAATTTCATAACCTGCAGCCACACTCATGATCGCAAATAGCGCAAAGAAACATGCCAGCACCGGTTGAGCCAGTTTTTTACGAATCAAGTACTCAGCGAGTGGGTAAGCATAAAGGCCAATTGAGAAATGCGCGACACGATCAAAGTTATTACGCTCAGAACCTATCATGTTGTTGAACCAATCAAATGGCACTTCTGCGAAGGTATATTTCGCGCCTATCGTATGCAAAATTAGCCAGATAAACATTAAAACGTAAGCTGTCTTAGTGAAGGTGAGCTTTGTTGATAACCACCAGATTCCCACCAATATCGCAAGCGCTGGGACAATTTCGGCAATCCATACCGCTCTTGAAGAGGGAGCAAACGCTGAAAATAGAAACACAATCAGATACAGCGTCGTCAATGACAGTAATGGTCTATTTTGAGCAAGTGGCGTAATTGTCATCATCAGATCCTGTATTAGTTTCATGTATAGTTACACAATAATGAACAGTGTTCAATTGTGCTCTAATCACCATATTTGTTGAAAACCGGCGTTATCGCCCAGTATCTAGACAAACGGTTGCGAGAGTTTCACAAAAGTTTGATTTACAACAAAGCGATCCTTAAAATCGCTCTATTACTACATAACAAGAAAGAAAGTCATGAAACTGGAAACTGTCGATTACCTTGCTGACGACGCAGCAGAACAATTTGTTCGCTCTCTACGTGAAACTGGTTTTGGTGTTCTTAAGAACCACCCAATCCCGAAAGAGCTTGTTGAGTCAATTTACGAAAACTGGTACCAATTCTTCATCTCTGAAGAAAAAGAGAACTTCCACTTTAATGTTGAAACACAAGATGGATATTTTCCACCTTCAGTGTCTGAAGTTGCTAAGGGCCACACTGTAAAAGACATCAAAGAGTACTTTCACGTATACCCATGGGGTCAAATCCCTGAGCAGCTGAAAGAACAGATTCTAGATTACTACCAACGTGCGAATGCTTTTGCTCAAGAGCTGCTAGGTTGGGTTGAAGCTCATGCTCCTAAAGAAGTACAAGAGAAATTCTCTATTGCGTTATCAGAAATGATCAACGGCAGTGAACAGACTCTGCTTCGTGTTCTTCACTACCCACCAATGCAAGGTGATGAAGAGCCAGGTGCAATCCGCGCTGCGGCACACGAAGACATCAACTTACTGACGGTTCTTCCTGCTGCAAGCGAGCCGGGCCTTCAAGTTAAAGCTCAAAATGACGAGTGGCTAGATGTTCCATGTGACTTCGGTAACATGATCATCAACATCGGTGACATGCTTCAAGAAGCATCTGGTGGTTACTTCCCATCGACAACTCACCGTGTAATCAACCCATCAGGTGAACGCCAAGAGAAGTCTCGTATCTCTTTGCCTCTATTCCTTCACCCGAAACCAGAAGTAGTGCTATCTGAAAAGTACACAGCAAACGAATACCTAATGGAACGTCTAAGAGAGCTTGGCGTTATCTAGTCAGTTCAATGCTTCGTCCCTAAAATTGGGATAGATGTGAAAGGTCAGCTAAGTCGCTGACCTTTTTTGTATCCGTACCAAAGAATTGCGGCTTTATTACTAGGGCGTGTTGATCTTTCGAGCTGATTTTTGCAGCGAGTTGCTGGGTATTTATACAAGGCAGAGGCATCGATGTGTAGCTAGCCTACATGAGAAGCCGATAACGTAGTAGAAATGACCAGCAAACGCTGCCCGAAGGGTTCGGCTAAAAGCGTTTTACTCTTTGTTGAGGGAGATTTGCTTAGAATGACTAGGCTACTTCTCCCTCGCCGCGATTAAAACGCTTTTATCTCGAACAAAATTTAACCGCGAAAGGTCAACACGCCCTAATGGTTGTATTCAACGAAATGGTACTCAGTTTTGACGATAAAAGGTGCCTTTAAGCCAAACGTTAGAAAGTTGTTTGTCCTTAAGCTCGACAAATCTTAGAAAATCGCTTTCAATTAAAGAAGATACGCAACGGATGCGAAACAGGTTACTTATAGTATCCACAGTTCTAGAAATCCATTAATTCAGAGAAGCTAACTGAGTCAACTATGTCGAATTATCAAGATGTGAGAGCAAACTTTCATTGCCATATGGAAAACCCATTGCTTTGGCCGATAATGGAAGTGCTTAAGCAAAAGCCAAGTGGATGGAAAGTACACACATTGGCAGCTCATCTGAACGATCTTGGGTTTGTGCCAGTGTTGGATGCTGTGCCTGAGAAAGAGTTGTTTAAAAAGAACTTCCTTATCATGAATGCGCTTTATCAGCTTCAAGAAACCTTACACCCAGATGGTTGGCTCCAAGTCCAAGCGATGGACATCGAATTGATGAATGGTCGTTATCACGGAAGCAGTCACAGCATCGATCATCAAGACCCACTTCGAGAATACTACATTAATTGGGTTAACTATGAAGCGGATGAAGGTGAAGTCAAAAGGCTGTTGAACGAATTTTGGACTCGGTATAGAAAGTATGTGGGTGGTGATGAACTCGATATGGATCGAAGTCGAGCATTGAACCTGTTTGAGTTACCTTTAGACGCGACACACCATGAAATTAGAAAACGTTGGCGACAACTGGCATTGAGATGGCATCCGGACAGAGACGAAGGCAACACCGCAAAATTTCAGACGCTCTGTGAAGCATGGCATGTATTAAGAAGCTCATAATCGACAGGCATTTTTAGCTGTCTAATTGCTTAGAACCCTAAAACAGAAAGCCCCACATTGTGAGTGACACAAGTGGGGCTTTGTCGTTATTACGCTATGTGCTGTAGCGACTTAAGTTATTGGTGTTAGGAGTGATCTTTGCTCTCACCACTTTTATGTTCAAAGGCATAGTCGAGTACTTTACGGATATAAGGCGCACCAACTTTTGAGCCACCGTTACCGTGTTCAATAACCACAGTTGCGACATATTCAGGGTGTTCATACGGTGCGAAAGCCGTGTAAAGCGCATGGTCAAGCAAGTGTCTAGCGAGTTTCTTCGAGTTGTAGACCTGGTCTTTCGCAAGATCAAAGACTTGTGCAGTTCCTGATTTACCGCCGCTCGTGTATTCAGTTCCCTTAAATGCACGTCTGCCGCTGCCTCGATTACCGTGGTTTACGAGTCGCATCGCATTGATTGGCACATCCCAAATTCTATCCGGTACTTCGGTGATTGAGGGCATTGGCTCCGGTTCGACAAGTTGTTGTGTACTGAAATCTTCACCATGATCTAAGGTGGCTCTTAAGATATGAGGTGGCATCACCTTACCATGATTAACCAATACTGACGTTGCTTTAGCAAGTTGCATAGGTGTCGATGTCCAATAACCTTGGCCAATACCAATCGGAACTGTGTCACCCTGATACCAAGGGGTGCGATAACGCATCATCTTCCATTCTCGAGTCGGCATGTTGGCGGTACTTTCTTCATAGATATCAATGCCTGTCGGTTCACCAAATCCAAATCGGTTCATCCAACTTGAAATTCGGTCAATACCCAAATCGAAAGCGGTTTGATAGAAGAATGAATCTACCGACTCTTCAATGGCTTGAGTGACATCGACAGGTCCGTGACCCCAACGTTTCCAGTCACGCCACGATTTAGAGTTTCGTTTAGAGCCAGGAATTCTCCAAACGCCATGGTCGTTACGGATGGTATCTTCAGAGATGACATGTTCTTGCAGTCCTGCCACAGCCATAAATGGTTTAACGGTTGAGGCAGGAGGATAAACGCCTAGAGTGGTGCGGTTAACCAACGGGTGAGCCGGATCATTCAATAAACGTTGGTAGTTCTTACTCGAAATGCCGTCGACAAATAGGTTAGGGTCGTAACTCGGGCTTGATGCCATCGCCAACACGCTGTTGTCTTTCGGATCGAGAATAACCGCGCTTCCAGTTCGGTGATCAAGTTGTTCAAAGACGTATTTTTGCAGCTCAAGGTCAATATTTAACACGATATCTTTACCAGCTACTGGCGGCACGTACTCAATGGTTCGGACTATTCGCCCACGGCTGTTTACTTCGACTTCTTGATAACCTTTGGTGCCGTGCAGAATATCTTCGTAATAACGTTCAACACCCAGTTTTCCTATGATTGTTGTAGCTTGATAATTCGCTTCTATCCCTTGTTCTTCAAGCTTTCTGAGATCGCTATCATTGATGTGCGCCACGTAACCAAGAACATGGGTAAGCACCTCACCATTCGGGTAAAAACGCTTTAAGCTGGTATCGATAGATAAGCCGGGGAACTGGTACTGGTGCACGGAGAACTTGGCGATCTCTTCCTCCGTTAAGTTCTCTAGAATAGTCACAGATTTAAAACGGCGGGTGTTGTGATAGCGTTTTTTGAAACGAGCGATCTGCTCTGCATCACGGGGGACATATTTGTCTAGCTTGGTGAGCATTGCATCGACATCATCGGTTTGCTCAGGAATCATGGTTAGATCAAAGACAAGCTTGTTCTCTGCAAGCAACACGCCGTTACGGTCGTAAATAAGTCCACGAGTAGGGGCGATAGGTAATACTTTGATTCTGTTGCCATCGGCACGAGTTTGATAGCTTTTAAAATTTTCAACTTGAAGTCGGTATAGATTGCCGACTAAGACAAGAGTGAACATCAAGATCCCACAAAACGCGACGATTACGCGGTTTTTGAATAGGTTCACTTCGATTTTATGGTCACGCATCTTAACGCGTTTATGATTCATTGAAGCCTCAAGGGTCTGTTACATTTGGTTACACTTGTCGAGTCGGGACTTTATCTGAATATCACTAGGGTTTTGTAAAAGCTGTGTCATGTTTTGAGGGATCGACAGCATTAGATGGCGGTAAACAGTGCCTTTAATTTTCTCATTACAAAAGATGATAAGTAATTGATGTAAAGATTGGTTTTATGAATTTATAAAGTTCAAGAGTTTTGACGACACTAGAGGTTAGGTCAAAAGAGGTTAGATAAATTTACGGCCCTCAGAATGAGAGCCGTAGAAGGTTAATTTGCTTATTTAGTGGCTTAGAAGCTTTAGTAAATTAGAAGATTAAAACTTCAAAAACCTAGAAGCACAATAAATCCGATATTTAACGAAATCAGTTCGAAGGCTTGAACTGAGATTTACGCATACGGTTCAGAGCAGCCATCACATCTAACGTTCTTGGTTTCGCTAGGTCACCGTAGTTAGGCATGTTAGCGTGCCATTCGTTTTCTAAAATAGCGTTAAACTCTTTAGCAGGGTTGTTTGACCAACCTGGAGTTTGTGCGAATTGGAACCAAGCCCAACCGATCGCATTCACTTCAGACGGTGATTCTAATTGCTCAAGCGCAGAAAGGTCTGCGAACTCTTTACCAAAACGCAGTGACTCTTTGCCTTTAGCATTAACACGGAATTTACCGTCAGTCAGAATGTTCATCAGTGAAGCACGGTTCAATGAACGCGGTACAAACGTTTCTAAAGCAGTTTCACATTCGTTAGTACGCTGAGTAGGGTGCTGAGCAATCACGTCTTTTGCTTTTTCAGTCACATCTACCGCTTGGTAGTCGTGCATTTGAATCACAGTGTTCGCGACATCTAGGTAATCACCAGAGCCACCCATTACAACAATGGTAGAGATATCCATCTCTTCACGAAGCTGACCAATGCGGTCGACAAGTGGTGTGATTGGCTCATCGCCTTTTGACACTAGCGCTTGCATACGCTCGTCACGAATCATGAAGTTAGTCGCTGACGTATCTTCATCGATAAGTAGAGTTTGAACGCCGGCTTCAATCGATTCTTGTAACCAAGCCGCTTGAGACGTAGAACCTGACGCATCTTGTGTGCTGAAGTCAGATGTGTCTTTCTGCATTGGTAAATGGTTGATGTAGTTTGACAGGTTCAAGCTGTGCACACATCGACCATCTTCAGCGCGGATCTTCATCGTATCAATCGCAGTTACAATGCCTTCGCGACCGTCACCAGGAATATGGTTGTAGATAGAACGTTCAACGGCGTTCAACAGTGTCGATTTACCATGGAAACCACCACCAACGATCAGCGTAATGCCTTTTGGAATGCCTAGGCCGGTCACGTCACCTTGGTTTGGAGTATTTAACGTAACACTCAATGATTCTGGAGCCGCGAAAGGTACCGCGTCTTTCATTGGAAGGTCGCAGTTACCCGCGATACGAGGTAACACACTGCCGTTTGCAACGAAAGCGGCTAGGTTGTTTTCATCCAATTGAGCACGCAGCGCTTCTTGGTCTTCAATCGTTTCACAATGTTTGATCATTGCATCGATGTTTAACTCACGCTCAAGCGTCGCGCGACGAATAAACTTCGGTAAGTAGAAAGTGATGATGTTGTTCGCTTTCTTAGCAAGAATGCTACGACCATCAGCTGGTAAATTAATACGGAAACGAATTTCGATGCCGTGGTCTGTGAATACAACAGCTGTGTTGTCTAATACGGTTTGACCCGTCAGCGCGATAGAAACGGTCGACTCTTGTTTCGCGAACTCAGAGAAGCTACGTGCGATAAAGTCACGAGCGGCTACTTGGTATTCGTAAGATTTTTCTTTCAGCCAATCTAACCCGGTCAAAGACCACGCGCGCGTTGCACGAAAACGAGAAGCTGACGCGTATGGGTCACCTTGGATGTGGTCGATGTGTAATTCAAAATCAGCAAAGTCGTATTGACCTTTAATTTGTTGATATGCACGGTAGTTTTGTTTTTCGAGCTTTTTAAGCTTTGCAGTCAACTGATCCATAACGAGGAATGCCTATATAAGGGGAAAGATAAAAACAGAAAGGCGGCGATTATAAAAATCACCACCTTTAGAGTAAAGAGAAAGTAGGCCTAAATCCAAAACTAACTGCTCTTTTTCGCTTTAAGCGTAACGAGTTGTCCCCAAATAGTTTTGATTGATTAAGCTGTGTTCGAATTCTTGGCTCGGCATTGGTCTTCCGTAAAGGTAACCTTGGCCCACATCGCAGCCTTCGTTAATAATAAATTGCTCCTGAACCTCCGTTTCTATGCCTTCAATCGTCACTTTTAAGTCGAGCTTTTTGGCAATTTGGACAATAGAACGAACAATTTCCGAGTCTTCGTGTGAGTTGAGCATTTGGTCGATAAAGCTCTTATCAATCTTAATGGTGTCGAATGGGAACTTCTTCAGATAACTGAAGGAGGCGTAGCCCGTACCGAAGTCATCTAGTGACAATGTAACGCCAATATCGTGCAAAGATCCCAAGGTATTCTTGGCAACCACTTCATCTGCTATCAGTCCACTCTCCGTAACTTCAAGTTCTAAGAAACGAGGCTCTAAATGATAGGTTTCGAGTAGGTGAACCACTTGTTCCGCAAAGTGTACGTTCTTGAGTTGAATTGCAGACACATTCACAGCCATCTTGAAATCTTCAACGTATGAGGACCACTCTTTGGCTTTTTCAATCGCATTGCGTAAAACAAAGCTGCCCACTTCGAAAATCAAACCGTTTTGTTCAGCCATGTGGATCAGGGTTTCGTTAGAGATATCACCCAAAACAGGATGTCGCCAACGAAGCAAAGCTTCAGCACCGACCCAGCGATGCGTCAACGGGCTAACTTTGGGTTGAAAGTAGAGCATAAGGTCATCATTACGAACGGCTTGAAGCAAATAGCCTTCGATCTTATTAATGTGAGTTTGTTCTTCGGTATGGGATTGAGAGTAGTAAGCGAACTTTTGTCCTGAATCTTTGCAGGCTAACATCGCTTCAGAAGATTTCTGCAGAATGCTTTCCGCGTCATCTTCGTCGTTCGTAATTGCAATCCCAATAAACGCGTGCAAATGCACTTTGTCACTTTCGATGTCGAATTCTGAATGACCAACTTTAACGAGCGTCTGGCAAAGTTCTTCAAGGCGATGGTGTAAATCTTTAACGCTAAACGCCAATACGAAGTCAACCGAAGTAGGGCGTGCAGTTAATACATCGATATCAGAAATACAGTCGATGCGTTTTCGGTATTCAACAAGCACTTGGTCTAACGCGTTATAGCCGTAGCGTGCTTGTATGCGTCTACCGTTGGTAAAACCAATATGAACGACTGCAAATGAGCTGTCTGTCAGCCTTCTCTGTGACAGTAGCTTGTGGTTTAAGCGAGATTCAAATGCGTTTCGGTTTAAAAAGCCGGTGCCGAGGTCGTGATTCTTTTGGAAGTTAATCTTCTGTTCAGCCGCTTTTCGTTTATCAATTTCTTGATTCAACGAGTAATTAAGGCTCGCGAGATCTTTAGTGCGATTGTAAACGCGGTTTTTTAGGTCGCGATTCATTTGGGTAAGCTTGGCGTGTTGGAATAGGGTTTTAAGCTGAGATTCAATCGAAGTCCGAAAGCTCTCTAACAGTTTGATATAAGTAGGGGTGTAGTGATTCTCTTTCGAGTCCAAGATACAAATGGTGCCAAACAGTTCACCGTTAGGCCAAAGTAATGGAATACCACAATAGGAGACTAAGCCGAGTTTGATGTCTGGGTTGTTGTCCCACTTAGGATCGGCAAGCGCGTTAGGCACAAGAAGCTGTCGTTGAGTTTCCATCACTGTTTCGCAGTACAGCCCATTCCCCAGCGTTTCAGAATCACCTTTGTTGTATGGGTTGTTCTCGCTACGACTGGTTGAAAAAACTTCAATGTAATTGGCGTGAACACGCATGATTAGTGCTGCGGGCACTTGAGTAATTTGAGCTAAGAGGTCGACAATATTCTGCCAACCGTGCTCCATATCGTCTGGGATATCTAAATCGAGAGTTTTTATTTTCTTCATATGACTCCGAGTCAATTATGCTAAATGCATCAACACATCCTGTGTTAATTATGATGAACCAAAGAAAACTGTGAATCTTACGTTAACTAAGTATAAGAAATGTTGCACGAAAAAACCTCCGCAATTATGCAGAGGTTTTCAAATGTGAATCCGGGTCTCAGTAATGAGATAATTTTAGATTAAGGCTTTAACTTTATAAAATCTTCTGTATTAAGTTTCTGGCTATAATCTACCGATGGTTGAGCAAACCCATTTAATTGTAGAAATTCTTCTTTAAACCCTTGGTAATCCCCTAAGGTTTGGAAGTTATTTTCGTCCATCTTTTCTAGCAGTTCAGTTACGTGCGCTTGGGTTTCTGGGTCTAATTCCCAATCATCCATACGGATCAATCGCTCACCATCAAGTGGTACTTTGGATTGACCATAAAGTTTACTGCCAAACAGACGCTGCATTTGTTGGATACAACCTTCGTGGGTCTCTTTCTCTTTCATCACCTTATACAAAGCAAGTAAGTAAGGGCTTAATCCAGGGATGAAAACGCTCGCTTTAGTGACTAGGGCTTTACATACCGCCGCGTAAGCGTTGCCATCAAAGTTAGCTAACTCTAGATTAAGAGCGTGGCTGGTTTGGTGAAGGTCGATCTTAGCGCGTCCCAATGTACCGTCTAAATAGATAGGATGTGTGACTTCTGGACCCACATAAGAAAACGCGATTGTCTTACAACCCGGAGCAATAGATTCTGCGTTGATGAGCTCATCTATCCATTGTTCCCAATCTTCGCCTCCCATCACTTTGAGTGTGCTTTCGGCTTCTTCTTCCGTCGCGGCTTCAAGCGTGTTGGTGACCCAGTTGTCGTGTTCCAGAGAAATGGTTGCGCCAGTTACGCTTTCACCAATAGGTTTGATGGCAGAGCGCCAAAACTCATCGGAATCTGGTTTAGGACGAACGCCTGCAGCTAAGCTATAGATAATCAGATCCACTTCACCTTCGAAGTAGGTTTCAATGGCTTCGACAACTTGTGAGCGTGTTTCTTGCGAAAATGCGTCGCCAACGATGTTGATAGCAGTGCGTTGCTCTCGTTCGGCTTCTTTTTTGAAGTAGATGTTGTTGTACCAACCAGCACTACCTAGGGATTTTTCGTTTGGACCGCGCTCGAATGAGACGCCGATAGTGTCAGCTTTTGCGCCGCCAAAGGTAAGGGCAATACGAGCGGCAAGGCCAAAGCCTGAGGAAGCGCCGATAATCAGTACTCGTTTAGGGCCATCTTTGATTTGCGGCGCACTCTTAACAAACTTGATTTGTTGCTTTACGGCTTCTTGACAGCCAAGAGGGTGAGCGCTTTTGGCTACCACACCCTTGATAACAGGTTCGATCAGCATAAATAACCTTACAGTTAACGGTGATATGCACTCAGGCTAACGTAAAGCTGTGTAAAATTTATTGAGCTAGACCATTAAAACTTAAAGATACTGATATAATTCTTCGGCGACGAATTCAGCAATCCAAGGTTGAGCTTCTGGTTTTGGATGCAGTCCATCGTTCATCATCCACTCAGGTTTGAGGATGATATGCTCTAGGAAAAACGGCAAAAGTGGCACGTTTTGTTGATCAGCAAGCGCTGCAAAAACGTATTCAAACTCCTGGTTGTAACGCTTTCCGTAATTTGGTGGGATTTTAATCTGCATCATTATAGGTTTGGCGCCCGCAGCTTTTATCTGCTCAATGATCTGCTCAAGATTTGCAGACATCAGCTTAGGTGGGAAACCACGAAGTCCATCATTCGCACCAAGTTCGATAAGAACGGTGTCTGGAGCATGTTCTTCAAGCAATTGTGGTAGGCGGGCTAAACCATTGCCCGTTGTATCACCAGAAATACTCCCGTTAACCACGGTTACCGTTTTGTCATGCTTTGCTAACGCGTCTGGTAACAGGCTTGGCCAACTCTGTTTGATGTCCATGTTGTAACCAGCACTCAGGCTATCACCAAGGACCAGTAACTTAGAATCTAAGCGGGTATCTTGAGCCAAAGAAGCGGTTGAAAATAAAATAAAGAATAAAAAGGAAATTAGTCGAGTCATGCATACATCCATCATTAAAGCAGAAGCTGTTTCGAAGACAGTGTCTACTAATCAAGAACATTTAACAATCCTAGAGCACGTCGATATCGATATTCGTGAAGGCGAAACTGTCGCGATTGTCGGCACGTCTGGCGCGGGTAAATCGACCTTAATGACGCTGCTTGCTGGTCTTGATGTACCAACGAAAGGCGAAATCAGTTTATTAGGACAGCCACTTTCACAGCTTGATGACGAGGCAAGAGCGAAGATCCGCAGTGAATCGGTAGGGTTTGTATTTCAAAGCTTCTTGTTAATTCCAAGTCTTTCAGCGCTACAAAATGTCACGTTACCTTGTTTGTTAAAGGGAGAAGACGAAGACATCGAACGCGCGACTGCTCTGCTTGAATCAGTAGGCTTGAAAGACAGGCTTGATCACTTACCGTCGCAGCTATCTGGTGGTGAACAACAAAGGGTCGCGTTGGCGCGCGCATTTATGATTAAGCCAAAAATTCTTTTTGCCGATGAACCCACAGGCAACCTAGACCAACAAACGGCAGCCAAAATTGTTGAGTTGTTGTTTGAATTGAACTCATCCCACGGCACAACTTTAGTTTTGGTGACACACGATCCTAAGCTTGCACAACGTTGCCAAAGAACACTCAAGATGCATGTCGGTCAGATAGAGGAAGTCTAAATTGAATTCATCAAACGGACTGAATAAACGCCTGTTTTCATGGAGTATCGAAGAGATTCGACACGGCCAGTTGTGGCCAGTTTCAATCGCTTTAACGCTTATTATTGCTTGTGTATTTGCATTGTCGGCGTTGGCCGAACGTATGGAGCAGGTAATTGTTAAACAGGGCAAAGATGCGCTTACTGCTGATAGCGTGTTTATCTCAGCAAACCCAATTCCGCAATCCTTGTTAGACCTCACTCAAGTTGAACAATTAGAAAGATCTCAGTTGACTCGTTTTTCAACCATGGCATTCAGTGATAACTCAATGCAGTTAGTGACGGTAAAAGCAGTTGAAAGTAATTACCCATTACGCGGTGAAATGATCTTAGAGGGCGCTGATAAAGCATCAAGTAACCATGTTGAGCCGGGTGAACTTTGGCTAGACGAGCGTATATTTGCACAGTTAGAGGTTGAAATTGGTGACAATGTCACTATTGGTGATGCCGATTTAGCGATAACTGGACGAATCACTCAAGAACCAGGCTTAAGCTTTAACCCATTCCAACAAATGCCAGCTGTGCTGATTCATACAAGTGATATCGATGCCACGGGAGCGATTCAACCGGGCAGTCGCGTTAGCTTTAGATTGTTTTTAAATGGTGATGAATCGAAACTCAAAGCCGCACAAGACAGTATCGAACTGACACCAAGTGACCGCTGGCGTACACAAGACTCAGCCAGTCGTACCAACGACATGTTCGAAAGCACCACTCAATACTTATCACTAACGGTAGCTATCGTAGTGATCATGGCTGCGACCACTTTGGTACTCACTTGCCAACATTATGTTGCGAGTCGTCGTAAAACCATCGCGATGCTTAAGAGTTTAGGTGCAAGCAAGCAGTGGATCGTTAAATGGTTGTCTGTACAGGTATCTTTGTTAGTGGTTATCGGTGCAGTACTGGGAATAACCATCGGTATCGGCTTGGAGTTTTTGCTTCGTATACCTCTGGGCGACTTATTACCAACGCCACTTCCTAGCTATGGTATTGAACCTGCAATCTTGGCGATTTTATCAAGCATCCTAATTGGTGTTCCTGCTCTTGGTATCCCGTTAATTGGCTTGGTCAACACCTCGGCAATCAGCGTTATCCAATCAAGTCACCAGTCCAATGAAAGCTACAAGAAATATTTGTTGTTACTGGTGCCTATTATTCCAATGATGCTGATGTACGGCGATAACCTGTTGGTATGGATAGTTCTAGCGGGTATCGCTTGCCTGTTCTTAGTGCTTGCGATTGTGAGTACGCTTGTTCTGCGTTTGGTCGGCAAACTGCCGACGTCGACGTCTATGCGCTTGGCATTGAGCCGAATTAATCGCACACCATTAGCAACAGGGATTCAATTTGGCTCTTTAGCGCTTTCACTGATGTTGCTGTCTATCATCTGGTTGGTAAGAAGTGATTTACTGTCAGATTGGCAACAAACCTTACCCGAGAACGCACCGAATGCGTTTGCACTTAACATTGCAAGCTATGAGAAAGACAGTTATCTCGAGACGATTGATGCAAACGAAGTAGAGCGTACTCAAGCGTTTCCAATTATCCGAGGACGACTGACGACGATAAACGGTGTTGAAGCGTCGGAATACAGCGATACCTCAGGCGAAACAGACGCACTAAGTCGAGAGATCAACTTCACTTGGGGAGATAGCTTACCCGAGTACAATGAAGTGTTAGAAGGTAACTGGACGCAAGAGCATGGCGTATCTGTGGAATCGGATGTCGCGGAGCAACTGGATCTAAAGATTGGCGATGAGCTGTCATTCACAATCAACAGCCAGAATGTTTCTGCCAAGGTGAATAGCATCCGCAAAGTCGAGTGGCGAGAAATGAAGCCGAACTTCTACTTCATTTTCACTCCAGATGTCTTGAGTTCAATCCCTTCTACTTGGCTAGTGAGCTTCAGATTAGAAGAACAACACAATCAGATGCTCAACGAACTCTCTCGAAATCATCCAACCGTGAGTTTGATGGATATTCGTAAGATGGGTAGCAAGATCCAAGAGTTGCTTAAGCAGATTGTTTGGTCGATTACCGTACTTGCGGCGCTAGGTGTGGTGGCGGGGCTGTTGCTTATCTTCACTCTATTGCGATTGAGCTTATCTCAAAGACAACAAGAGATACGCTTGTATCGAACATTAGGCGCGAGTAAGAAGCGAATTCTCAATACTATTTGGTGTGAGTACGGTTTAATGGCGTTAGTCGCAGGCTCAATTGCAGCCCTTGGTTCTGAGCTCAGCGTGGCAGGAGTGATGAACTTTGGTTTTGAGTTACAACCTTCACTTCACCCGATGTTGTGGATAGCGCTACCGGTGCTAACGTTCATCACATTAGCCGCGGTAGTGAATAGCTTAATCAAACGTTTGTTGGCACCAGTAAACAAGGATTTTGGCTAGTCGTTAGCGAGATCTAGCCAAGCGCTTAAAACGGTCTAAAAGTGAGATTATTTATACTTAGTCATGCACTATTTATAATACGTCGCTTTAGACCGTTTTTTATTTAACCAACCGGTAGCATAAGTAAAAAATATCGCACCTTAGATTCCACTGTTTTTAGCATTTTTTAAAACTAATTACCCAATAATGCCGATTTAGTGAACAGCGGTTAGTCCCTGTAAACAAAGGGTTTGCGCAACTTAGCAAGAACGTTATCAACAGTTATCCACAAAAACGGTGGATAACTTTAGGGATAAGTTAACCGCTATGTTTTAAGAGTACTGAGGCAGCCTTTATGTGGCGTCACTTAGGACAAATTTGACTGTTAGAATAACCTTTAAAACCCTATCTGGAGTTATTGAGTCAAGAGATTATTTATGTTTTTTACATAGATATTAAATCCCGCCTATCTAAGACCTTGATAAAAATGTGTTTTAATTCATCGCAGAACAAAAGTAGAATAGAGGCAGTTAATCTTATTCTACAGAACACGATGAACCACAACAAAACGGATACAAATCAACCTTCTATTGCCATTGTTGGTGGTGGTATTGCCGGAACAACGAGCGCGATTCACTTTAGTGAGTTGGGTTTTAAGGTCACTATCTTAGAAAAAGGGCCGAGTTTGGTTAATGGTCCACCAATTTGCCACCTGCACGCTGGCGGCAATTTGTATCGAGATATTTCTGTAGAGCAGTGTCTTCAATTGCTCACACAGTCAATTGATACCGTCCGCTTATTCCCTCATACGATCAATATTCGTCCGACAATCATCGCCGTTCCGCACAGTGATGGTGGAGAGCCGTTGGATCTGCTTCCTCGTCTCAAGATAATCAAAAGCGCTTATGCCGATCTTGTTAAACAAGATAAAAGCAACCAAGTGCTCGGTGATCCGGAAGAGTATTATAAGCTGTACAGCAAAGAAGATTTATTAGCACTTTCTGCGAAAACACAGCCTCTGAAACCAACATCGCTTGATGATTGGTGTATTCCTTTCGCCAAGCATACGGATTTAGAGACCCTAAAGTATCCTGTTGCGATGGTCCAAGAGTATGGCTGGAGCGTATTCCGACTTTCTGCGACCGCTCAACTCTCTTTGGGGCAACAAGCTAACTGTACTGTGTTAACCAACAGCCGATTACAATCTGTTGAGTCGACAGGTCAAGGTTGGTCTTTGACTTATACCGATGCCGAAAACCAAAGCTGCCAACTAACGACCGATTACTTGATTAATGCGAGTGGGTTTGAAACGGGTATCGTAGATGACTTTGTTGGCTCTAAGCAGCAAAGACTTGTTGAGTTTAAAGCTGCATACGTTACAGAGTGGCCATATTCGCAAGAATGTAAGGAAGAGTGGCCAGAAGTTATCTTCCATGGCCCGAGAGGCACACCGCAAGGCATGGCGCAATTAACGCCGTATGCTGATGGTGTGTTCCAACTTCACGGCATGACAGAAGGGATTACTCTGTTTGAGGGTGGGCTTGTTTCATCGTCAACAGACTCGTCACAGCCACAGTTGCCTTCGAAGCTGCTTAAGAAAATCGTATCGGGTTGGAGTGAAGATCAGCTTGAATTAAGAACTCGCGCGGCAATAACGCATATGTCTCAGTTCATCCCAAGTTTCAGTTCTGCATTGGTCGGTGGTAAACCTTTGTTTGGTGCACAACAGATTCCGGGAACCGATCCAAGCTTAAGAGCTTCAGACGTTTCATTCTGTGGGGATCGCTATGCTCGACTTGAAGTAGTAAAAGCTTCTTCAACATTAGAAGCGGCACAAAAGGTCGCTGAGCAATGGTTTGATGTATCAGAGGCGGCATCTATTGAAGACACACACTCAGTGACAATGTCACTTAATCTAAATGATATTGAAAACAGAGCGATAGATTTGACACAAGAACGTGGATACCCAGAAGCGCTTGCCAAGGTGTCAGGTCAAGATCACGCTTAATAGCCTATAATTAGTCTATCATCATCGACTGCGTTTAATTTCTTCAATTCGGCTTACTGTAATAGGTAAGCCGAATCTTCATTTCAACATCTGCTTAGATACCGAACCTCATCTAAATGACATCTTCCTAGTTGATTATTCTCAGCTACATAGCATTTAGCACATAACACATCGCAAAAACTAATAGCCGAAAAACTGAGCCCATTGGCACCAAACATCTTGTAAGCCCAAGCGATCGCCCTTGCTGAACGATATCGCATGTCCAGGTTTTGCTTGCGCCAAGCGTGGTAAATCGATTCTGGCGACACATCCTATCTTCGGATAACCACCTATGGTCTGTCTATCATTAAGCAGCACGATAGGCTGTCCATCTTGTGGAATTTGAATCGCACCTAAGGCAATGCCTTCTGACAATAGCGAAATGTCAGGCGAGTCGACGGGTTCGCCACTGAGTCGATAACCCATCCGATTTGAGTTTTGGTCAACGTGATACTGCGCGTTATACAAAGTCTCTTTTGCTGACTCGGAGAATAGCTCGCTTTGATAGCCTTCAATCACTCGTAGGTTCACGGGTAGATTGTAATCAGGCGTGTATCGGAAGGTAACACTCAACGCTTTAAATGGATGAGAGAGTTGGTGTTGGGTAAAAGCGATTTGTTGCCCTTGTTGGCATGGCTCTCCATCTTGCGTTAATCCACCAATCTTTTCACGAGTGACTGTAGAGCAGCTATCAAGAGTTGATGGAACATCGAAACCGCCCTTAATGGCTAAATACGCCCTTAGACCATTTTTAGGCAAACCAAATGAGAGAACTTGCCCCTTAAAAGCTTGAAAAGTGCTCCAGTTAGCCTGTGGTTTACCATCGAGTTTCGCTTGTAAATCACCCCCGCATAGTGCCATCTCGCAATCAAAATCGATTCTCAACGCACATTGCCCAAGCGTGATTTCCAACGCCGCTTGGTTGACTGGGTTGCCCAATAGATGGTTAGCCCAGCTATAAGAGTAGTCATCAACCGGTCCACCTTGCGTTAATCCAAGATGAGCAACACCAAATCGCCCAAAGTCTTGAATCAAACTCAACGGGCCGGGCTTAATCACTGTCAGTGTTGGTTTAGTTTTTGTCTTAGCCATTTACGATGCCTCCACCCAACTCTACAAATTCTTTTTTTGAAATCGCTATGAAACGGACGGTATCACCAACATTAAGCAGAGACAGTGGTCTTTGCGTGATATCGGCGTTCTTCAACTGGCTATGATCGAACAACGGAAGTGGGCAATTGCCAATAATATTCCAACCGCCCGGTGAATCCGAAGGGTACACAGCTGTTTTCGTATCCGCGATGGCGATACTGCCTTTGGGCACAATTAAGCGGGGTGTGGAGTGACGGGGCAAGGCAAGCTCATTAACCACATCCGACATAAAGGCAAAGCCAGGCGTAAACCCAATCGCACTGACGCTGTATGTCTGTGAGGTGTGATGTTGAATTATCTGGTCGAGCGACAGGCCTTTGTTTTGATATCGGTCTAAATCGAGCGCCGTTTCTGGTGAGTAATAGGCAGGAAGCTCAATCGTATCGCGAGTTTTACTAACACTAGAAAAGGACGACAGAGCATGACTCAACAAATTATTGAGCTGTTCAATGAGCTGCTGTTCTGATATTCGATAAGGGAGGTAGTCGACCAATATTGTTTGGTAAGCCGGTGTCACATTCATCAACACCGATGCTAAGTTTTGGCGAATGGCATCGGAAAAGTGAGCTATGTATTGCGCATATTCGGCGCTAGATTGATTATTTGAAGGCGATAGCGTCAAGGTCACCAAAACGCTGCATTCCGCGACTGGCGCTATATTGAATTCAATCTGATTCGTCGTCATTTCGTTTCCATACGTTTGTTATCTTGCCTTTTTTAGCTTACTTGGCGTGTCTCACTTCCGTGTCCAAGCCAATACAAATCAATTAGATCTCACGAGCGATTAGACCATGCGTCATACCAATCACACGCTTCATACTAATTAAAAGCGTTGAGGTCTTGTCTGATTTTTCTAATTAATGCGATGGATTGAGGGTTATCACCATGAACACAGATAGTATCAGCTTCAATAGGCAGTCTTTCGCCCTCTAAAGTCGTAACCGAGCCATAGTTAATGATTTGCATAACTTGGTTATAGATATCGTCTTGATTGACGTAAACCGAGCCTTTTTGAGTACGTGGCGCTAATTGTCCGTTATTTAAATAAGCACGGTCGGCAAACGCTTCAAACAAGATAGGCAAGTCATGGTCGTCAGCAATATCCAAATACTGTTGATTGTCTGATGAAGAGAGAATCATCAACGGGATGTTAAACTCAGCGACGGCTTGGGCTACCGCATTGAACACATCAATGTTTGCCATCATATCGTTATAAAGAGCGCCATGAGGTTTCACATAGCCAACAGTGGTATGGTGATAGCGGCAAAGGGCTTGTAATGCACCGACTTGATAACAAACCAGCTCACTGATTTCGTCCATGGTGTGTGGAATAGAACGGCGACCAAAACCAACGAGATCTTGATAACCGGGATGAGCACCAATTTGGGTGTGATAGTGCTGCGCCAGTTTTATCGTCTTGGACATAACGTGCGGATCAGACGCGTGGAAGCCACAAGCGATGTTTGCCATATCGACCCATTCCATGACCGACTCGTCATCGCCCATCTTCCAATTGCCGAAACTTTCTCCCATGTCGCAATTAAGCAAAATCTTCGTTGTCACGTGGTGCTAATCCTTTACGTTGAGGTAAGTAATGACGGTCTTATAAATACCATAAATAAACAGTGACCTAACTCAAACTTTCGACACCGTAGATTTACCAGTATGGCATTTCATATATAGTTGAACTATTGATTAAAGGATTAATATCTATCTGTATATTAGGTGAGCACATGATATCCCGCCAGGTTTGCTTAGGACTAGCATTAACGATACCTGTTTTTGTCTCTGCTCAAGAAAACTCTCTAGACCAGCTCATGTCGATGAGCCTTGAAGAGTTGTCTATGTTAGATGTTGAAATGGAAACGGCTTCGAAAGTGACACAAAAACTTACCGAGATTTGTGTCAACCAAGAGTCCGTATATGTGAGGATCTCTCATGAATTCTAAATGGCTTAAGCACCGCATTAAGCTCGGCTTATCTAAACTAGGCTTAGCGGCTTTAACGATGCTTATTGTGCCGTTGAACACCTCAGCTGCTAGCTTCAAACCTTATGAAGTGAAAGCGGTGTACCTTTTTAGAATTGCGAATTTTATACGTTGGAATGATGAAAGCTCAATGAACGCTGTGAACTTTTGTGTGATTGGCGATGAAAAGGTAAGCCAAGTGCTAACGTCAATTACCGAGGGGAAATCTATTCGTTCGCTCGCTATCCGAGTTCAACAGTCGATTACTTCTAAGTGTGATATTACGTATTTGTCTGACCGTAAAAATGACCAATTTCTTAGTCAAGAGCACTCGCCACATACTGTGACAATCAGTGATATCCCTAACTTTACGGACTTAGGTGGAATCATTGAACTCACGCACATCGATAATAAGCTCAAACCTAAGATCAATCTAGAGAACGCAAGGCGCGGTGACTACGTCATTGGCTCGAACCTGTTACGAATCGCTATAGTGGAGGGCCAATAATGTTGTCTTTCATTAATAACATATCGATTAAAAACAAGCTGATATTACCCATTATCATCTTCATCGCAGTCACTTTTGTAACGATCCAATCGGTAAATTACACTGTCACGTTTGAGAGAGAGAAAGAGAGTCTTATTCAGCGTGTTAAAGTGCTAGCACAAGGTGTTGCTTATAACTTGCAAGCCGCGATTTTATTTGAAGACAAGTCATCGGCTCAGGAAATATTGTCAGCTTTCGTCGCAGATAAAGATATTGTTAGAGTGAAGCTCTATGACATCAACGAACAGCTTTTTGCCAGCTATCAGGTGAGCAACACTCTGGTTCCAAGGCCAAACGCAGAAGAATTAGACGATATCGCCGATCATCAATTTGCCATCTCTGAGCATTTCATCTTCTTGCTCGTTCCAGTGACACTGGATGGCGCAGTGATCGCGAACTTGAGAGTAACAATATCGAAAGAGACGTTTAATTCGATCTTAACGAATATTTTCAAGGTTGCGGTCGTCTACCTGTTGTTTCTGGTGATGTTAGGCGGAGTAGTGGTCAAATTGGTGCAACGCTTGATTATCGAACCGATGTTTGACCTCAATGAGGCGATGCAAGCCTTTGTTGAGCGTCGTTCGAAGCAGCCTAAATTAGTCGTAACGAACCGCGATGAAATCGGCGATCTGGTTCGAGCTTTCAATACCATGTTAGAAAGGCTTCAACATCGCGATAACCAAATCAATTTTACGTTAGACAAGTTACAAGAAGAAAAATCATTCGCAAATGAGGTCATTGAAACCGTTCAGCACTCTTTGTTGGTGGTGGATGAAAAAGGGCTCATTCTTCATGCGAACGCAGCTACTCGGGATATTTTTAAATGCTCGGAAGCCTTTCTTGAGAATTTGTTGATCCAAGAGTTGATCGCGACCAAGCAAACGGGTTACTTACAAGATGTTATTGATGCCAATATTGAACTTAATGACGAATTGCTGGAAACCACCGATCTCTTTCAATCAAAACGCTGGCTTCGTGTGAGCAGTCGTTCTTTGACAAAACATGGTCGTATTCTTTATGCAATCCAAGATGTCACCGACATAGAAACGGCCATGAGTCGCCAACGTATTGCTGCGGGTGTTTTCGAAAACAGTAAAGACGGCTTGATCGTGCTCAACTCATCCAATGTGATAACCATGGTTAACCCGGCGATCACACAACTTCTCGGTTATCACTCTGATCTGCTGGTGGGCAAAACACCATTTGAAGTATTTTCGTGGCAGCAATTTTCATCATTGATGCCGACAATTCGCAGTTCGTTAGACAACTATGGTCAATGGCAAGGCGAAGTGTGGGAGAAGAGTGCGTCTGGTACGTTAGTTCCAATGTTTGTCAAAGTGAATCGAGTTGCCTCAGACAACGAGAAAGACGAGTTTGATATGGTATTAACGCTGTCTGATTTATCCAACGTTAAAGAGATGGAAAGACTCGAACACTTGGCTCATCACGATGCATTAACCGGGTTAGCGAATAGAGCGCAGCTGTATAAGGTTATGGATGATGTTGTCACGTCGAGCCACTATTCAAATCAGCATTTTGCGGTTATCTACTTGGATTTGGATGGCTTCAAAGAAGTGAATGACAATTATGGACACGATGCGGGTGACGAAATCCTTAAAGAAGTGTCAAACCGGTTGTTATCTCAGGTAAGAGCGGGGGATTTGGTTGCACGTTTGTCGGGTGATGAATTTGTTCTTATTATTAAACAGACAAACAAAGTCTTATTAGCGAAGTTAGCCGAGCGATTGTTGGATCTGATCGGGCAAGAAGTGAATTATAAACAGCGTTCACTTCATGTTGGGGCGAGCTTAGGTATCAATTTAGTTGATGGCTCAGAGCGTGATATTGACGTGATTCTAAAGGTTGCTGATGAGGCTATGTACCAAGCGAAACGCAAAGGAAAAGGTCAGTTTGTGTTCGCTCGTGAGGGTAAATAGGCACCGGTGTTTGTGAGCTCACCCTAAGTTGTTGTATCATAAGTGATAGGTTGAATATTTTTAATTAAAAGGTCTGCTAAGCATGAATGTTTTAGTTACAGGTGGCATGGGTTACATTGGTAGCCATACAAGTATCCAGATGATCAACGCAGGTATGACACCTGTACTTTTTGATAGCTTGTACAACAGCAAACCAAGCGTTCTAGAGCGCATCGAAAAAGTCTCGGGCGTTCGTCCCAACTTCATTGAAGGTGACGTTCGTGATAAAGCGCTTTTGACTGAAACTATGAAGCAACACAACATCGAAGCGGTTATCCATTTTGCTGGTCTGAAAGCCGTCGGAGAGTCTGTGGAAAAGCCTCTTGAATACTACGACAACAACGTAAACGGCACTTTAGTTCTTGTTGATGCAATGCGTGATGCGGGTGTAAAAACCTTGGTATTTAGCTCTTCAGCAACGGTATACGGTGATCCTGCAAGTGTGCCAATTACTGAAGACTTCCCAACAAGCGCTACCAACCCATATGGTCGTAGTAAACTAATGGTTGAAGAGTGTTTAACCGATTTCCAAAAAGCCAATCCTGATTGGAGCATTACACTGCTGCGTTACTTTAACCCTGTAGGTTCACATCCAAGTGGTGAGCTAGGTGAAGACCCGCAAGGTATCCCAAATAACCTAATGCCATTTGTCTCTCAAGTAGCAGTGGGCCGCCGTGAATTCCTATCTGTATTTGGTAGCGATTATCCAACAAAAGACGGGACTGGCGTTCGCGATTACATCCACGTAATGGATCTGTCTGATGGCCACATCGCAGCGCTTGAGAAAGTAGGGTGCAAAGACGGTCTTCATATCTACAACCTTGGTACGGGTAACGGTTCAAGTGTGTTAGACATGGTTAAAGCATTCGAACAAGCAAGCGGTAAAGAGATCCCTTACAAGCTAGTTGAACGCCGTCCTGGTGACATCGCAGAGTGTTGGGCAGATCCAGCTAAAGCTCAGAAAGAACTGGGCTGGAATGCAAGCCGCACATTGGCTGAAATGACCGAAGATACATGGCGCTGGCAGTCAACAAACCCGAATGGATTCCCTGGTTAACCTAGTGGTTTCGTGAATGATTCAAAAATTAAAAGATGCTTTCGGGCATCTTTTTTGATCTTAATCGAATAAAAAGTAAATTAGTGGTTAAAAAGTATCATTCTGTATCCGCTGTGTTATTATGCTCGCGAATTATATGTTTAATGTTAATTTTCTTTGGAGTTAATCATGGAACTAGGCCTAATCATCACTTTCATCGTTGCTGCTGCAGTAATGGTTAAAAAAGAGATGGCAGAGAAGTAATTTCACTTATTACCTTTTTTATACAATTTTTTAGTGAAATAAATTAAAAGCCAGCAATTAAGCTGGCTTTTTAGTTTCTGCTGTATCAGATTCTGTCGTTAAGTTTTCTAACGAGTTAGAATTCGTATTTAGCTGTAATTGACCAGTTACGACCTGCTTGCGTGTAATCTTTATCTTCTTGTGAGAATCCACGAACGTCATTCCACGAGTAGTACTCTTCATCCGTAACGTTGAAGAGACCTGCTCTAAGCGTAAGATCCTTCATCGGCAAGTAGTATGCTGTTAGGTCAACTACAGTTGCTGAATCAATTGGTAGAATTTCATCATTCAAACCATCGCTGTTGATATCACTAGACTTCTTACCTGCTGTGTAGCTTATGTTAAGTGATGTACCCCATAGTGCTGAAGGAGCATCATAGTTAAAACCAACGACAGCGTTCCAAGGGTTTACACTGTTAAGAGGATTACCTTCGCCATCTTCACCTTCAGTATACGTTGCAGAAACACGAGTACTAACACCTTTCACTGGCATGAAGCTATTCCAAGACTGTGTATTTGACGCTTCGATACCTTTAATTACGGCTTCATCAATGTTTACATTCTGATATATTGTTGGATCGGCCGGAGTGGCTGAGCCACTAACTGCTACGTTATCAATAAAGTTATCATAATCGCTGTAGAAGATAGCGATTTCGCTTGATGAATAATTTGTGTTATGACGCCAACCTAACTCGTATGAAATACTTTCTTCAGCTTCTAAGTCAGGGTTAGGGGCATTCAAATAACCGTGAGCAGGATTACCAAATGAGTAGTAAAGCTCTTGGAAATCAGGAGCTCTAAAGCCTTGGCTGATTTGACCGAAGATCTTATTTTCATCATTAAGCGTGTAAGTTGTACCCAAACGTCCGGTAACAGCTGAGTCTGAATATTTTGCATAAGACTCTTCTGGGTTACCACTTGGGTTTTGACTTGTATCACCTGGATCAGTTTCAAAACCATCAAAACGAACACCCGGAGTAATCATCCAATTTCCGATCGTCATTTCATTTTGAGCAAAGAATCCATATTTTCTTTCAGATGCGGCAGGGATGTAGAAAATAACTTGGTCTGCGCTGATGGAGTTATATTCGTTATTAACGTTTTTAATGTCTTTGTCCGAATATGAAGCGCCATAGATAAAGTAGTTTTCTACATTACCCGTCATGAAGAACTTATCGAATTGCACATCAAATTGATAACCTTCATCCTCGTAGATATAGTCCTTTTTCTGAACATTACCTGCCGGAGGTAGGAACATACCGCCATTAGAAGTACGATTAGTTACGCCATTCTCTTCTTTGCTCAGCCAGTCAGCTTGCCAAGTAATAGTATCTGCAAACGCTAGGTCAGCATCCCAAATATGTTTGATACCGATTTGCTGTTGGCTAGTTGTGTCTTCGCCAGTGTAGTCGGTGTAACTTGCACTATTTAAATCGGTATCACCAGAATTCTCAATGAAGTTACCAGAAAACTCTAAACGGTGTTGTTCGTTTAATTGGTACTGAAGCTTAACCAACAAGTTGTTGTTCTGAGTATCTTGCTCATCAGGTGTACCAAAGTTATCAGTTTGCTCACCGTCTCTGCGAGTATAAGCAACTAACGTTTCTAGGTCGCCAATACGATTTGCTAAAGCAACCGATTCGCTAAAGGTATTATCAGATGAAGAGTAGTTGAACTTCGCGTGGCCACCGAAGTCTTTGTCTTTTAAAAAGTCACTCGGGTCTTTTGTTTCGAACGCAGCAATACCACCAATCGCGTCAGACCCATACAGAGAAGAAGCCGCACCTTTAACAATCTCGACAGACTTCAACATATCCGTATCGACATCAATGCGTGAAGAGTTAATGAAGTTATATGACTGAGTACCACTTGGAGTAAATTGGCTAGTTTGTGATACTCCATCAACGATAACCTTTACTCGGTTACCTTCCATACCACGAATGTTAATACCTTGAATCCCTTGGCGAGAATTCGTAGTCACCGTGACACCTGGTGTGTACTTAAATAAGTCTTCTACATCCGTAACCATGTTTTTTTCGATATCTTTATCGTTAATCACAGTTATCGACGCAGCAACATCTTCAAGTTGTTGATTAGTACGAGTCGAAGATACAACAACCTCATCAAATAGGGCATAATCTTCAGCAAAGGCTGATGTTGATGAAAGCGCTAAAACGATTGAAGCAGAGAGTAGGGATTGCTTATACATCTGATAGTTACCTTAGTTCCATAGTATTATCTTGATTTGCGAAGATGATATTGGATCTAAATGATAATTACTATTATTTGCATTTAATTAATTTTCAACTTTATCAACTAATTCATAATTAATACTCTTAAATATCTGTATTAAAAAGACTTTTACAGTTCCATTCACAGTTTGAATGCTTCTTTTTTTGTGATTCAAGTCTCATTTATAAAGTAGGAAAGCTATGCATAGTCCAATAACACTTGAAGCGTTACACATCCTAGACGCCATCGACCGACGTGGAAGTTTCGCCGCCGCGGCCAATGAAATGGACAGAGCGCCTTCATCACTCAGCTATCAAATACAGAAGCTTGAACAAGATCTAGACATCATGATTTTTGACCGCTCAGGCCACCGTGCAAATTTCACGGAAGCGGGTCAGTTGATACTTGAGCAAGGTAGAATCATTCTTGGAGCTACAGAACGTCTTGTTAACGAGGCAAGCATTCTAGCCAATGGTTGGGAGCTCGATTTGACCATCGCCTTTGATGGCATTATCCCGATTGCTAACTTTTTCCCACTGGTAGATGAACTAGGAAAAATCAGTAAAACACGCGTTCGTTTGCAAGAGGAAATCTTAGCGGGTTGTTGGGAATCTCTCACAGATGGTCGTGCTGACTTATTGATATGCCCTAAGCTCGATACAATTCCAAACGATATGAAAAGTGACGTAATTGGTAAAATGGAGATGGTGTGGGTCGCGGCATCAAGCCACTATGTTCACAATCGTTCTGGTGAATTCGATCAGAAGGCGAGAGAAAGTTACAGGGTTATTGCCATTGCAGACACCGCACGCGATCAGCCAGCACTAAGCATCAATATTCTAGAGAAACAGCCACGTTTAACCGTGACAAGCTTTCCTGCGAAAGTAGAGGCTTTGACATCAGGACTAGGGATTGGCACCTTACCGAATAGTGTCGCTAAACCTTTGATTGAATCTGGCGTACTACAGCAGATCTCCGGTACAGAACCACAACCGATCGATATTGTTATGGCTTGGCGACGCAACAAAATGGGCGACGCCAAGTCTTGGTGTATCCAACATCTTAAAAAGACATGGGCGTTAAAGTAACGGTAACACCATATCTGCAGTACCATCTTCAAAGCTGATATCTAGCTTAAAACCGAGCTTTTGAGCTAGTGTCAGCATCCCTCTATTGGTTGGCATCGTCATACCCGACATCTGCTTGGTCTGCTTCGCACGGCAGTAATCGATAACCTTGGTCATAAGAATGCGACCTAGACCAACACCTTTAAGGTCAGAACGAATCAATATTGCGAATTCGGCGTCTGTGTTCTCAGGGTTAATCAGCGCACGGGACACGCCGATGATCGCTGGAACGCCTTGTTCCTCGCGAACGACCACAAAGGCGATTTCTCTATCGAAATCAATCTGAGTGAAATTCGCCAACGCCTCATGATTGAATTCACCGACATCACTAAAGAAACGCTTATAGAGATCTTCCTTAGACACACGGTTAATGAAGTCAGCATGAAGCGGTTCATCTTCGGGAAGAATAGGGCGTAACAACACTTCGGTTCCATCTTTTAGCTGGATACGTTCTTCAAGCTCGACCGGATAAGGGCGAATCGCAAGACGTTCCTGTGGATCGCCTTCGTACGCTTTCAAGATGATATCGGCATCTAATATCGTGAACTTGTCACCATTTGCCAGTACTGGATGGATATCCAAATCATGTATTTCAGGGCAATCCACTACCATTTGCGATATACGTACCAATAACTCAGACAAACCTTCTATATCGATGGGGTTAGGGAGTTTTTGTAGACGAATCTTGCCGCTTTTTATCGCTCGAATAATCAAGTAACGCGCCAGTGTCATGTTGAGCGGTGGAAAAGCAGCTGCGGCATCAATCGACTCATCCCACTCCGAACCACCTTGTCCAAGTAATATGATTGGGCCGAAGGTTTCGTCTGTTGTAACCTTAATACGCAACTCTTGGCCGCCCGCGAGCTTAGCCATACCTTGAATTAACAAGCCGTGGATGTTTGCTGTAGGGAAGGATAATTGAGAACGATCGAGAATTGCCTGAGCCGCATTGGCAACTTCACTGCTGTTTCGCAAATTGAGCATCACGCCTTGTACGTCTGACTTATGTGCAATATCCGGCGAACGTAATTTTACTGCGACGGGATAACCGATCGTTTCAGCGATGTGTACCGCTTCACTTGGGTCAGAAGCGATCCAAGTTGGTAACACATCGAGGTTGAAGCTCTTGAAAAACTGACTGTTTTGGTGAGTATCAAGGCTAACTGTATCTTTATCCAGTAGTTTTCTTTCTATCCAACCTTTCGCATCTGCTAGATCTTCAATGTGTACTTTTTCTGCAGTGGTCGGCGTTTCCATTAACTGACGTTGGTTACGTCTGTACTCGACTAAGTGCATGAATGCGACCACAGAGCTTTCAGGGGTCCGATAAGTTGGGAAACCCGCTTCGGTAAACAGCTTTCGTGCGGGCCTTGCTGTTAGCTCACCAGACCAATTCGTCAGGATGTTAAAGCGCTTGTGGCGAGGGTGCTTCTTAATCGCTTCAATAATTCGTTCTGCCGTTTTAGCGGAATGTGCGACCGCTGAAGGGCTGTGCATGATAAGAATCGCGTCTGCTTCATCGCCATCGAGTAAGATGTTTATAGTGTCGATATAACGTTGATCACCAGCGTCGCCGACAATATCGATAGGATTGCTATGAGACCAACTCGATGGCAAAACCTTGTTCAACTTATCAAGTGTCTCTTCTGAAAACTCTGCGAGCTTACCACCGCGGTCAAATAGGGTGTCCACAGCCATAATCGCAGGGCCGCCACCATTAGTAACAATAGCCAAGCGCTCGCCTCGCAATGGTACTGAATGAGTCAGTGTTTCTACCGCAGCAAACAGTTCATGTAAGTTCTTAACTCGTAGCATGCCGCTGCGTCGGATTGCGGAATCATAAATAATATCTAATGTATCGGCACCGCCAGTGTGAGCCATTGCTGCGGCTCTGCCTTTCGCCGTTCGACCGCCTTTCAACACCAAAATTCGTCGGTTACGCGAAGCCGCACGCGCTGCAGAAATAAAGCGCCTCGCATCAGTAATGCTGTCTACATAAAGCAATATCGCTTCGGTGTGAGAGTCGGTACTGAGATAATCCAATAACTCCGAGAATTCGATATCGCTACCATTGCCTATAGAGATAAACGCCGAAAAACCGATCTCTTTGTCATTAGCCCAATCGAGAATAGTGGTACACACAGCTGCCGACTGAGAAACAAAGGCGATCTTACCGGGTAATGCTGTCACTGGAGAGAATGAGGCGTTCAAATTTAACCAAGGAACAATCACCCCCAAACTATTGGAACCCAACACTCGAATGTTGTGCTTTTTGGCAATCGCTAGGCATCGTTCATCATACGTCTCACCATTATCGCTTTCTTGCTGCATGTCTGAAGAAAGCACAATGACAGAGGCTATACCTTTCTCAGCCAGTTCTTCAAAAATAGCGACATTACGGGTCGCATTGGTACACAAGATTGCGAGGTCAGGAACAATCGGTAACGACAAAATGTTCTTGTAAGAAAGCACACCGGCCACTGAATCATATTTCGGCGTAACCGGCATCACCGCACCTTTAAAATCCCCATGCAACAAATTGTTCATAACAATATATCCTGCGCGTGTTTCTCGTTGAGAAGCACCAACAACAGCGATTGAACGGGGTTTAAGTAGGGGATCAAGATGATTCATAGACATATCCTAGCAATGCACGTAAGTTCATCGTAACTTACTTTGCACTCACAGGTTGATGGCAAATTCACCGAATTCAGATGAATAAGCAAACACTGCATAAAGTTTGTGAAATAGGTCACCCACTAATGGTGTATAATCCCAAAGTTAACTTGATTCTAAACCGACGTATCGGCATGATTTATAGTAATTATTATTAAGGATATAGAGCTTTCCATGAAAAAATTTGCAATTGTGACTTTGCCACTGCTCTTGGCTGCGTGTGTATCTGACGACTACGTTACCAATGTCACTTCAGATAGTTATCAAGAAGAGTACAAGACGGCCAAAGTTGAAGCTCCAGTTGTATCTCAATCTGAGCAAACAGGCGTTGTTGAAGAGAATGTCGTCAACGTTATCAAGACCCAACCTGTTGAACAGAAAGTGACTCAAACGACTAGGGCTAAACCCGTTGCAGTAGTAACAGGCCCAACTAAGAAACAACAAGACATGAACCAGCGTTTTGGTTACACAGTTCAAGTTGTTGCAGTTGGCAGCCAGACTAAAGTCGATTCTTTCGTGAAAATGCTACCAACGACTTCTCAACCAGTTTGGGAAAACTACAAAATGGTTAACGGCACTAAGTGGTTCACTGTCCTTTACGGTGATTACGCGACACGCTTAGAAGCTAAAAAGGCAATTTCAACTCTGCCGACCACTTTCCAAAACTTGAAGCCGTTTGTTAAGAGCATTGATGACATCAAAAACTCTGAATACCCAACGCTTAACAAGTTGAACTAAGTTTTAATTCATAAAGAAGGGGCAAATGCTCCTTCTTTTGTTTTAAGACGAACAGTTTTGTTTAATAGTTAATCGCTCGATCTTTCGAGCGCAATTTTAACAATCAAAACACTGTACCTATCTCGACTTTTGTTTATCATTGAAGTCAGTACTCCTAGTTTCAAGGACCGAATTTACCCATGAACACCACAAACATCCTTCTACTTTGCGGCGGTGGATCTTCAGAGCATGAAGTATCTTTAGTTTCAGCCAATTACCTTTTTGAACAACTTAATAGCGTTGCAGATTTTAACGTTGTAAGAGTTGAAATTAAGAACGAAGGCTGGTGTCTTGATTCAGGTGAATTGGTTTATCTTGATATTAACGACCAAACCTTACGCGGTGACAATTTAGCATCTAAAGTCGATTTCATTGTGCCTTGCATACACGGTTTCCCAGGTGAAACAGGTGACATTCAATCACTGTTTGAAATGGCTAAAATTCCATACCTAGGTTGTGGTCCAGAAGCAAGCAACAACAGCTTTAACAAAATCACGTCAAAGCTTTGGTACGACGCACTTGGTATTCCAAACACGCCGTACCTGTTCTTATCAGACAACAATGATCAAGCTCACTCACAAGCAACTCAAGCATTTGAAAAGTGGGGTAAAGTGTTTGTGAAAGCGGCTCGTCAAGGTTCTTCTGTAGGTTGTTACCAAGTTAACCAAGTAGAAGATTTAAGCGAGGCTATCAACAAGGCGTTCACTTTCTCGGACCAAGTATTGGTTGAGAAATCAGTGGTGCCTAGAGAGCTAGAAATTGCTGCTTATGAAATCGATGGCGAGCTACACATCAGCAAGCCGGGTGAGGTGATTGCACCGAATGGCGCATTTTACTCTTACGAAGAGAAGTACAGTGCAGACAGCCACTCGATCACTGAAGTTGAAGCAAGTAATTTAACTGACGAACAGCGTGAATTGATTGCAGACAGCGCACGAAAAGTCTTCACCCAGATGAAGCTTCGTCACTTGTCTCGTATCGACTTCTTTTTAACGCAAGACAACGAAATCTACCTGAACGAAGTCAACACCTTCCCAGGTATGACGCCAATCTCCATGTTCCCTAAAATGGTTGAGCATGACGGCCACAAATTCAGCCAGTTCTTAGAAAACTGCGTGAGAACAAGCCTTTCTTAGGTTTCTAACTCGTTTTCGTTCACTTAGAGCTGAACCAACAAGTGCCTTGAGCTTTCGCCAAGGCGCTTTTTGTTTTTAACGCTAACCGTTTTTACAAATATCGTTTTAACCATAACTTATATCAAAATAGTAATATCCAAGTAATCTGCGACCCGTCATTGCCAAGGTATTAACGCCTTAAACTTCATCTTCTCACTATCAGCCGTTCCCGTGAAACCGACATATTGAGCTGGCATTGCCGGGCTAAGCCAACGACCAAAGTCCTGAATCTCTCTCACCTTAAGACCTTGTTTCGACAACTCTTGTGCAGCACCAACACGAATCGAATTTCCAGAGAAATGGTGATTTTCTGGCAGTTGAAGTAAGTCGCTAGCTCTTCTCAATATCCTATAGATGGACGAATCATCTAAAGGCTGCAAACCAATATTCTCATGCTTGTCTATCGCACGAAATACTGGCAAGTCATCTTGTATACCAGTAAACGAAAGCCAACGTTGAAGTGCAACACTGGCTATTTGTGACAACTGATAAGCCGAATCTTTGACTGTTACTTGGTAATGATCTTCAACGTACTCAACATCACTCATCGATAACAACTTAAGCTCTGAGCGCTTTAAAGCACACTCGAACATCACGTTATAAATAGCAATGTCTCTGATCTCTTTCAGGTTTGCTTTCTCATGGGAGAGTAACGTATTCAAATCAGTGAGATGCACAGATGTCATAGCATTGGTTTGTTTAGCGTCACCGGCCATTTGAGATTGTAAGTGGAGTAGGGTAAAGCGAACTTGCCTGTGCTTGATCGGGTTAGCAAAGCTCAACACAGTATGTAACATGCTAAGCGTTGCAGTGTAACGTTTTAGCGATGCGTATTTTCTATCGTTAGACTCCGTTTCAAGAAAACGACGAACAGCGGTTATAGATGCGGGAAGTGTGTTAATACGATGTTTGGTACAGAACGCATGATAGCGATTCCAATCACTGTAAATGCCCAACAGTGAATTGCGAGAGTATTGAAATCCTGTCAACTCATCTATAATTTCTATTGTCGCGTTGCTGTTTAATTTTTCAACAAATGAATTAATTATCACAGAGTCAGTTAAAATAGGGACTTTTTTTCTCAAATTACCATACCTCGACAGGTGTTTTTACCATATTATGCTTGATATCATTATTAGTATACTTATGATTAATGCAGTGAAAACAGAAAGATGATTAATAGATATGGCTAATTCAATTTACCGAAGCGTCCATCTTCAATCGATAGATGCTAACAACACAGTTTGGCGTGCTAAGTTAAAAAACAACGTTATTCAGGGCAACCTAGCTGCCGTGAAAAAGAGTATTGATTGGTGGATTGATACCGCATCTATTATTGATCCAAAAGAATTCATGTCATTAAATAAGTCGAGAGGAACTGGTGGCTCGACTGAAAACTTCAACGGCTACCAAATCAAGAATGACACCGGTGAGCCTAATGCGTGGTATTGCATGTTTAACGGTCGCTTAATCAAAGGCGGCAAGGTTGCAATCCAACGCCATATAGAAGCTTACTTACTCGCAAAACAAAAAGCAGAGCAACAAAAGAAGTAAATTATGAGCCTAGTATATTCAACAGAAACAGGTCGCATTAAGCCTGAAGAAGAGAAAGTCCAACGTCCTAAAGGCGATGGTATCGTTCGAATCCAAAAAGAAACCAAAGGCCGTAAAGGCAAAGGCGTTTCTGTCGTAACTGGCTTAGACCTAGATGACGCACCATTAAAACTAATGGCAGCAGAACTCAAGAAAGTTTGCGGCTGCGGTGGCTCAGTAAAAGATGGCAACATCGAAATTCAAGGTGACGCGCGCGACAAGATCAAAGCGCACCTTGAAAAGAAAGGCTACAAAGTTAAATTTGCTGGCGGTTAATCTCTAACTAATACCAGGGTTAAAATCGAAGATTATTATCACTGGTTATTAGGTATTTTATGGTAAATAGCCAGTATGGTTAAATACACAGTATAAATTAGAGAATATCGGCACAATACAAAGGCAGGGCATCACACAAAGATACCTGCCTTATAAACATCAAAATCCATTTAACATAACGTACATAATACGCACTGAGACTGTAAGACCCAGATAGTAATGTCACTATTTTCCAAAGCTATCCTTATCATCGTTTCCTCTTAAACCCTTAATACAACTGGTGCCTCAAGCATATTGAGTTCACCAGCATTCTTTAAACGCTCTTTTAACTCAATCATTATACGTGTGGCCGCCATCTACATGATTCACCGCGCTGTGTGTAAACCTTGTGGGCATTGCTGTCGTTTCTTTTTTAGATTTTACACACGCCACCGTGTTTCTTGTTGGCTACACACGTTGAATTCTGTTTTGTGTTATCCACTAAGCCAGTTAATTTTTCTCGTGTGAACTCGTCTGTAAATTTCCATGCTGAGTTTTTTAAACCAAACTTTACAGCTCGCTCTAAAGTTTATGTTTGTTGGTTAGATTGTTGGATTACTCTGTGTTCCTCAGATCTACGTAATGTCACGAACAGACATGTTCACATGGACTAAGTTACTTTACCGAAACTCACAAACATTCACGTTCGTGGTTACTTGACCCTTAGATCATCGTTGGAATGGATTTAGATACACTTTGGCCGTGCTACCTTGATCACGCCTGAACGACGCGAGTTTAATCCGAAAGAATTGCTCAGTTTTGCGTATTGGCTCGACGAACGCCACGGTCGAATTGATTCCCCAAAGTTCTACCCACCTAAAGAGCATCCATTGCCATTTCGTGGCGGCCGTAGTTTACCATCGAAGCCTTGGGTGCCGACTAAATTCAAATAAGGCAGGTACAACACTCAAGCGAATTGCTTCTAATCATAGTCACGGCAACGGGATCCACAAGAAAGTGTGGCCTCAGCGCTACGACAACTTGTGTTATACTGACACCAGTTACCGAGAATACATCGGGGCTAAAATTGAAGAATATCACGAGCTCATCGCCGAATGGGCCTCAATGGAGGGCGACAATATGGCAGCACAACTTCCCCGCTCTACAAACCGCACAGCGCCGGCGCCCAAGGCGACCCCAGAGCGCATGAAACAAATACTCGAAGCGTTGAGAAAAAACCAGAAGAAACAGGCTGACAAACACGAAGGAAGCGTCTAAAACAAGTGTTTTTTCTTATAGTTAGGGTGATAGATGTTAACCACCTACTAGCTAAGGTCGTAAATACTAAAATCAACTTTTGCTGAATAAGCAGCGCGTTGAAAATAACGCTTTATCAATTTTTAGTAATTAAATTCTTAGTTTACTGCCGACGAGAGTAACTGAATATTGTCAGATAACTGCTTTAATTCATTCCCATACCCTATGAATTCCATCACACTCAACAAAATAGTTCTGAACTGAATCCCGAATTCAGTATCCTGAGCTGCTTCAAGAATTTCTTTTTCTAATCCAAGGACAGTAATAGCTGACGTAGCCGCTCTTTTTAGGGATTGGATATCATGGTCTTTCAAATATGCTTCGATACCTGAAATTAGTTCTGCAATGTAAACATCTAAAAAAACTTTCAAGTCAGGAGATATGTCTTCGACCCCTGATATAGCTTCAAACAAACTTTTTAACTGTTCATTAAGTTCTCCGAGCGTTGATATTTCATCTGGAGAAAAAGAACTGATACTTGGATGGTTTATGTACCATATAACTTGCTTGAGATGGTTTTGAACATCGTCACTTAAATGCTGAGCAAATATAGAACCAGGAGTGTTAAAGTCCATAGTTTTAAACAAATGATCGACTTTACCTAAAGACTGCTCAATAGTTTCAGTCGGGAAATTTAGTTCTTCTAGTTTAAACCTTATTTCATTTGGTAATTTTGTTATATTTGAGAGCTCTTCATATAGTCGAGTTATATGCTCATTTTCAAGATTTAAAACTGCCAACCAAATGACTCTCGCTTTGGTATTGGAATATTTTGGTACAATAATTTTATTGATGAGACCCAACAATTCTGTCGCAGGGTTATAAACCGTATTCAAAAGTAAATCCTCTAAATAAATCAAGATAACAACGCCCGCTTAAGCAGGCATAAATAGTTGGTAAAGCTATGAGGAACAAACAATAGCAGTTCCGTTTTAAGCACTTCCTCGATACTCGAGACTTACTTACCTAAAGGGTTTTTTAGATATGATGCAGCAACTTCAACCGCTGTTTCTGCGGTACTTCTAGATAGAGTGTTAAGAAATTCCTTACCTTGTTCTTTCCAATAGCTTTCAGGAACTAAAATAAAATCCATAGAAGCTTTGATAACTTCTAAGCGATGAACCCAGTAAGGTATCTTTTTATTCAATCGCGAACATACATCTTCATGGGGATGAGGTTTCCAATTGTTAAGTACAAACTCAGCACCCGCAAAGTGATTACGTAAAAAGACCAGAGTTTTTTCTCGTAGTATTTCATGCTTCCTAATATTTACATAACCGTCTTTGATTGCTTCTGAACAAGTACTTGGATTGTAATCAGGACTATCCTCGTTTATCTTTTGGCAAAAGTCATTCCATTCTAACCACTCATGAATAAGGGAGTCTAACTGTTCACAGACCCATACCTTGTTTGGGTTCGTAATAGATAATACTGGTAATGGTTCATGATTTTTCACTCAAAATGACTCCTAGTTATAGATTTGATTACGTCTGCATAAAGCGTTCTCTTAGAAATTTTCTACACGGCACCCAATGGCTTACTTGACGCAATTAGAAGTTTATGTGCTAAAAATTTTGCAAGCTCGATTTCGTGTTCTAAGTGTTTAATTTCTTTACTTTGAGGGTGCAAGACTTCCAGATCACCTTCAGCTCCCTTTGTATGCACAATTCGACATCTAATGTTGTAGAAACGTTGCCACATTTGACTTAACAAATCATCGTCTTCGGCTGTTGAAAATATCTTAAAAGTAGAAAGTTTAACGGCATTTTTGGAGCGAAAATACTCTTCTCGTCTACTATCGGAAGTTAGCCACTCGCGTAAAATACGAGGATCTACACATTCTTTAATTGTTGCTTCTAACTGTGATAACTCTGAACGAGAAGAATCAGCAGCTTTTACTATATTAAATATTTTAGCTATGTCTTTTTGGCTATGAGAGTTAAAGCAAGGGTCTTTAAGTAGATTGCTTACTTTTTTCTGAGCTGCCAATTCTGAATAAATCGGGTAGTAAAACTCTACTACTTGATAGAACGCCAAATACCTTAGTAAAGGCATACCAATTGCAGATTGTGCGTACCAATATAAAGACAACGCTTCACTATCATACTTTTGACCAATCTTAGACAAGGTGAAGTCTGTGTTTGCTTTAAGAGGCACACCTCGTGGGTATGTATTTTCTGTTGACAACATCAAAGGCATATTCGTTTTACAATCAAACTCAAAGCAAATCGCAGCAAAAATTGTTTCAATAATATCTAAGGCTTTATCGTGATGTTGAATCTCGCAACCGTGGATCTTAATTGTAGTTGTTGAAGCCCTATACTTTTCTAGCCTCTCTATAGGAAACGAAGGGCGAATTCTACCGCGTTCTCGACACAACTCAAATATCATGAACTCTTTCGATGCTTCGGAAATTTCAGCTTGCACACCGTCGATATGAGTATCTATGAACCACTTACCATCCTCAGTTAAGCTTTCATGCTCTCTGAACATTCGGCGAAAAGGGAAACCTCTATGTGGCAACTCAACCTCACACTCAATAACGTCATGAACAGATGACCAAATCGCCTCGTAACCTTCGATACATTTGAAGTCATAAAACTTAACGTCGTGTTCCTGTATATATTCACAAGAGTGGTGACTAATCAATAATAAAGACGTTTTTCTTGCTTTGGGTATGTCGATTTTAAGAAGACCTTGCCCCTCAACTAGCTCATAGTTCAAAGACGAGTTTTCACATTTACCTATAATTTGTTGAAACACCACTTGTACCTTTTAAACGATAAATCATCGGGTTGGCATTAAAAGTAGAACGCCTTGTGAAGGGCAAAAAACCAGTGTGCCGTAATAGAGCGAAGAAGAAATAGCCCACTTGTGCCTAAATAAACCATTTTTTTGGCAACAATTACTGCTCAGTTGATTCCCCCTTCCTAACGACTCTAGTCTCCAACATTTTTTTAAAGCCTAGCTCTGTTAACCCCCATTTGGAAACAGCACTTTCGTTATTAATAGAGATTAAATTTAATGCTACAAACTGAATGCGAATAGTAAAAAACACCTGTGTATCGACAAGCAAACTACTAATATTATAATCATTTGTATCCGTACCACTATAATGTGAAGCAATAAACTCATTAATAGAGGTTTCATATGGATTATCTACCAAGAATGGTGAAATCGTGCTAAAAAGCTCATCCCAAGTAGTTTCTTTAGACCAATTAGCATATCGAGTCTTTTGATTAAAGCTTTTCGCATAGATGCTGTAGTCGCCTTTAAGTATTATTTTGCTACTAAAATTTGCTAACTCGGTTTCGGGAATTAGTGTTGATGGAGAATTACTTTCAGCCAACTCTATACTTAGCCTATTGTTTTCTTTCCTTAATTCATTTATTTCAGCCAATAACTCAGGGGAAGCTGTTGAGTCAGCGCGAACCCAGCCTATAGCTGGAAACATTTTCATGGTTTTGTTTAAACTAAGTGAAACTTGGCCTGGTAACTGGGCTGGATTGTCCCAGAAACGAATTAATCGACCTTCACTGACCTTCTCACGAAAATCTTGTAGCTTTTGGTAATTACTTTCATCATTTTCTGATTTTGCCCTTGGTAATTCATCTGGTGATTTATGTAATAAAGCTATTACCTTAATACCTTTGCTTACTGCATAATCAAACTCTTTTTCTGTGTAACTGAGCCCGTCATCAGCGGTTGAACCATAACGACCTCCAATTATTAATAGATAATAATCGCAGTCATCAATGATTTTTTTTTATAAATTCCCACTGTTCTTCATCTGCTGCAGGGAATAACTCCATTCCCGCAGGAATGCAATCCATCTCCATCAATGTTTGCAGCACACTTTGCCTTTCGTCTTGAAGATCAACATAGGTTGAACTCACAAATACTTGATAGCGCTTATCCATAACATTCCTATTGACTTTAATTGACATAGACTATCTGCAGTATTGGCGAACATTTCGACTTACAGATATAGTTCTGTCTGCGTGAATTCCGAACAAGGATTATAACTATTAATCCTATTTATAACAGTGATTTAAATCATTAGCTGTAAAACTAGATGCTAAGGATTTAGTCTCCTATAGAAGAAATAAAAAAAAGCCACTTTTATAACAAAGCAGCTCTTTAAATTCTGTGTTCTTACCGGCGTTTCTTGTAGCGTTTTCGTGTGGTGTTCGCCCTCACCACGCGCCCATTCTTGATCGTGTAACCTTTCTTAAGTTGGCCGTTTGGGCGGCGGCCTTTGCACTTGTGTCCTTTCATTCGGTATCTCCAGTTTTCGTATCCGTTGCTCTTGGTCTTGCTGCACTCGCTTTATCCAGTTGATGTCCGTTTTCAAAGCCGCAATCGTGCCAAGGCTTGAGACTCAACCTGTAATAAGTGCGATGATTAACGCATCAAGTAACGCCATCACTTCGTTTTCCATCGAGATGCGTAGTATTCAAGTAGGTATCGCACCATGGCGCGTAATTGGGAATGAAAGATTAGATGAGTGGTACGAACGCTCTCATAGACAACAAAGTGTTTCGATAAAACTTGAGCTTAAAAAGTGACACTGTAACAAAATAGCCCTCCACTTTAATTGATGAGCAGTAACAGTGGCCTCGTGACTCGTATCACAGCAAGCCATAAAGCTCGCACACACCGCTCTGATTACACAAACCGAGCCACTTTAAATTTAACTGTATAAATATACAGTTAAATTATGCCCCCCGTAAAAACCGTACTTATTGAGCAAATAACATTCAGAATCAAGAGTCTGCGTTCAATTTTTAAACTTGAATTTGGTCTAATGGTGCGCTTTCCTGTATAAACGTCAATTCTGGATCAGTTTTGGGTATAGCAATTTTATCAATGCTAATACTCTAATCTCCGATTGCGCCAACTCTAAGGCATTGCGCATTACATTCGAATCACGTGTACGGGTTAGTATCATGAGCGACAAAGCATTCCGAAAACTCAACATATTCCTTTCGATTTTTTGCCTAGCAATCACGCTAGTGTCGTTGAGCTCTTTTAATACGCTCATGAATAAGAGCTACGTTATTACACCAGACAAATACCCTACACGCGTTAACACAGACAGAGACCACGATGGTGGCACCGTAGGCTCATTACATAAGTTAGAAGATGGAATTGAGTTACAGTGTGACTTTGAACGGACCTATAGTTTACCCTTCTGTGAAATTGAGTTCGTTATATCGACACAAGGTAAAGGGCTCGATCTCTCAACGTTCGATTCGGTCACCATTAATATGGATTACCAAGGCCAAGAAGACCCAAGGTTTCGCTTCTACATTCGTAATTACGACAAGAATTACAGCGTGAAAGGCGATGCTATGTCGAACAAGTTCAATCGCTTAGACTTCTCGCTACCAGATAAAAACCACATCGACTTAAACTACTTCAACGTTCCTTTTTGGTGGATTGATCATTACAACCAACCTATTACGAGTAGCGCGGTAGACATTACAAATGCGGTGTCTGTTGAGCTCGGGCTTGGAGCCAGCACGCTAGATGGACACCATTCACTTAAGATCTCGAGCATTGTTTTCCACGGTAAAGTCATCAGCAAAGCTTTGTTGGGTGAGCTTTTGGTTGGATTATGGGTGACGTATGCCATCTATTATGTGGGTTGTGCGTTACATATCGCGCAAAGAAGCAAAACGCGTGCAGCAGAGCAACAACGCCATTTAACCCAAGAAATTGAAGAGCTAAAGGTAAAGGCCACAACCGATCCGTTGACCGGATGTAGAAACCGAACCGAAGCGTTAGATACCTTCTATGATTTCGAATGGCTGGCGCAACAAGGAAAAACGATTCACATCGCGTTGTTTGATTTAGACCATTTTAAGCAGATCAATGATCAACATGGCCATGAAGTGGGTGACAAAGTACTTATTCAGTTTGTCGCAACGGCGAACGAGAGCCTTGGTGAACAGTACTTGCTTTATCGCTGGGGTGGTGAGGAGTTCCTTTTAGTTTGCCTGGAACAAACTGCGCTACAGTGTAACGAATCTATCGATAATTTTTACCTAGCAATGAACCAAAGCCCTTGGCCTAAAGCGCTTCAAGTAACGACTTCGACCGGAGTAACACAGCTTAAACAGCATGAATCGATACGTACTGCCATCAAACGTGCAGACAAAGCGCTCTACCAAGCTAAAGACAACGGAAGAAACCAAGTCGTTACGTTTTATTAAGGCTCGCTATACTGGACTGCAGCTACACATTCAACTCTCGGCCAATACTCAATCACACGCCATTAATGCCCTGTCGATATCTACTCTCCAATTAAGCACCCGTTAGATTCTTAAGTGCTGACCAAACAAGCCCATAAGCTTTGCTGTCTCATCAGAACTTAAATCGATTCGTATGACTATAAGCGCGCTCTCGCCATCTGCTATAACACCGTTTGCTACAACACCATCTGTAATAACGTCATCAATAGCATTCTCAAATTGATACGCGCCGCATTCCTTAATCGACTTCTACACAACACCTTACGCCTCGTAAGCTTTTTAAATACTTATTCTGTAAAGCACATATGTGGCAACGAAGCTTGCTCTAAGCGGTGGTAAGCCATTCGCGGTATCGGTTTTGAACATTACCGTCGTTACTTATCTCGCACTGTTTTTAGATGAAATCCTCATTTGTCTGCTTCTGAACATTCATACACTCGTATCCGCTAAAAATAGAAGTAACAACGTCACCAGCCTTAAAAAACACCATATATTTAAACACTTAGACGTGGTGACATAAATACTGACACCTAAAATGGCGATTGTTTTACTTTCAGATCTTGCTGTAATTTAATTACAACCCAAAACCAAGGAAAGCCTGAAAAGTGGATTATTCCGACATAACTTACTGAATAAACGGAGTTTAATGGTTTTGGATAGGTCGGGAATTTAGGGTAGCTAAAGAGTTGGTATGTACGAGATAATATACTAGAGGGTAATATATTTAGTTATAGTGCACTAAGGTGTTAAAAAAGAAGGGCTGATGCCCTACTCTTCTTTATTACTCATTTCTTCACGAATTTGCTCAGCAACGATTTTAATCGCTTGTGCTGTGCTGATGCCCTGAGTCATCATTTCTTGAATTCGTTCAACAGCTTTCTGTTGTTCTTCGTGAGAAAGGGTTGGTAAGTCGTTTAGCATGCTCTGCTCCTTTATTTAAGAGCAGAACTATATAAGGACTGTTAGTAACTAGCAAGGAAATTGATTGATGCACCCATTGCATTTTCATTTGTGTAGTTAGCACTTAGATCTAGCTGAAACAAGTTCAATGGCGAGATACCAACACCAGCTGTCACTGTTCCTTCTGAATCAGAGTAAGCCAGGTTCTTGTAATACCCTCCCCTTAGCTTAAGCTGACGTAACAGGTCGACTTCTGTACCAACACGAATCATCTGTTCGTTGTCCTCGAACGAAGTAAACTTCTCTGTCTCGTTTAGGTCGTAATCAACACTCAACGTAAAGTAATCAGAAACGATACCTGCACCCACTGTGTATACCGGCTCTAGTTGGTAAGTGTATTTACCACCAACTTGGTGTGTCGCACTACTTGTGCTGCTGGTAAGTGTTCTTGTTGTGTCTTTTGTTTCGATATCTCTAGAGATCAAGTTAGTTGCTGCAACACCTACTCGGAACGGGCCGAAGAACCAAAGTGCACCGGCATCCATGTTGAATGCAGTGTCGCCATCGCTGTTTTCTCTAACGTCGGACAAATCGTAATCATTAACCGACGCAACGTAGTTATACGTATAAATGCGTTGGATCTTAGGTGTGATACCAAATGAGATGTGTTGACCCATAAAGGTTTGGTATTTTGCTAAAGAAAGGCCAACTTCTGCTACGCCTATTGAAACCGCTTCAACAGTAGACAATTCTACTTTGTCTTCATCTGAACCTGTCGTGTAAACGTTAGGAGTCGCAAATGATTCTGTATAGGCTTTAGCGAAAAGGTTTGCCGCGACAAACTGGTTCGGAAGAGCAAACGCGACAACACCACCAAGTTCTACATTAGCTTGGTTGCCATCAAGTTTATTGAGCGCTGCATCTAAGTCTGCGGTGTTTGACGCATCAACGACACTATCGACATTCGATTTCATGTCGTTAGGGTCATTATAATTACCGCCGAAACTTGGCGTGATCATTCCCATGTCATCATTACGACGATAAATGGCAACAAGTGCTGGGTTATAGAATGGAGCAGTTAGGAAGTTTGCTGAAACAACACCAACACCACCCATCGCATCACCACGCGCTTCAATGGCGTAGTTTGCTGCTGAAAGAGGAAGACTGGCGAATGCAATTGACGCTGCGAGTAGTTTTGTAGTTTTTTTCATGCCGTTTATCTTTGTTAGATCCCTTACATAGTTAACGGCACAATTTTAAATTACTTTAACTCTTCTTCGCTAGAAATATCATAAGTTTTACTGATAGTTTGTGCTTGTTCTATCGCTATGTCGCCTTGCCAGCGTGAATGCACCATTGAAACCGCTAAAACATAGCGATCATTAGGAAGTTCTTCACCAGTAAGGTTCATTGGATAATCAGATTCGTAGCTCTTGCCCCAGACCTGTTCATAGTGTTCATCAACGTAATCGTACAAACCGATTTCGAGCTTAGGGAGCGGACAATAAGGATTGAGTAGTTCTTTTTTATCGATTCGCCACGTGTCTTTTGATGCCCAGCGAACTTGTTGACGCATGGCAACTTCACCCAAAACAACCCAAGTGCTCCAAGACTTTCCGCCATCACCTTTAACGCTTAAACGGTATAAACCGGATTCAAGTTGAGAGGCTAAATTGTAACGCTTGCGGTATAGACTCACCGATGCGTTGTTAACCACTTCACTGTCTTTGGTTAACTCACTGTCCGAAGAAACGATCTTATCGACCCACTTCTCGAAGGTAATGTCTTGAATGTTGTTTTCGGATTCAACATTAATCGATACACGAAAGGTATCTCGGCCAGGGCTTTGAATGATGTGTCTTTTAACGACGACTGAACTAATCCAATCTGGGAGTGTTTTTCTGGTGAGAGTTTTACCACAATCTTTGTTCAGTGCTTGATCGAACAGTTCATTGAGGTGATCTTCTCGTGATTGAGACGAGTTGATTTGCCAAACTTCCACTAATGAGTCAAACATCTGAGGTAAATCATTATCTAGCAGATGTTTATGAACTTGAGTCAGAGCATCGCTGCTCTTAAACCAATCCGTTGCTTGCGCGGTATTCGCTCCGCAAAAAAACATTAATAGTGGAAGTAAGGCTATTCTCATTACGCTTTCATCTTGTAACCAACGCCACGCAGCGTTTCAATTTCTAGACCCGGCAGTTTCTGTCTTAGTTGCAGAACGTGCGTGTCTACCGTACGTGTTGTTGGGAAATGGTTGTAACCCCATACATGGTCAAGCAGTTCATCACGTGTAAACACACGTCCAAGGTTACTTGCCAAGAACAGTAGAAGGTCAAATTCAGTGCGCGTTAACGTTACTTCCTGTTCATTGAAAAACACTTCACGTGTCGCTTTATCGATAACAAGATTCTGAGCGATAACTTTTGATGCATCTTGTTCTTCAGAATCTGGCAGGCGAAGTTGAGCACGAATTCGAGCAAATAGCTCAGCCTCTGCGAATGGCTTTGTTAAGTAGTCGTTTGCACCTGAATCTAGGCCCGCTACTTTGTCTTTTACTGTCACGAGAGCCGTCAGCAAAATAACTGGGATATCTTTCTTTTTCTTCCAACCTGGAAGTGAATCTACTGAGTCGCCATCAGGAAGTTGACGGTCTAGAATCACTAGATCCGCTTGTTCCCAGTAGCCTTCAACTTCAGAGATCAGTTCTGCATGCAAACATTCATATCCAGCTTGCTCAAGGCTAACTAATAAACCGTCAGCTAAATTTTTATCATCTTCAACGAGAAGCAATGTCTGTTTCACAAGGTATCTCCAAAATAAATGTTGTTGGGGGGCCGATAAGCGTCATGTGACCGCCCATTTTTCCAACCATAGATTCCACTATCGTCAGACCTAAACCGAGTCCACTCTTACTTACGAATGGCTTTCTTAGTTGCCCCCAATCTTTGCGAGACAAGTCTCCATTATCTATAACTTTGAATGTCAGCTTCTTGTCAGAAGTATTCAGTTCTAGAATTACTGGAGCCACACCGTATTTCACGGCATTTCTGATTAGGTTATCGATGCACGTTCCCAACCAATATACGTTCACTTTTGCAGCTATATCTTTGTTTACACGGAGTTCAATCCCCGGCGCAAAGTCTTCTTCAACTTTGTATTGGAGCCACTCTTCAACACTTGGCACCCACTCTGTTGCGAGCGGTTGATTATCTGATTGCAGGTAATCTTTACTTGCTTCCGCCAACTGTCTTAAACGGCGTGTATCTTCACACAGCCTACGGAACTCATCATATACCGATTCTGGTAAGTGTTCGAACTCACGCCTGAACCCTTCCACCGTCAATGACAAACTCGCAATCGGCGTTCTTAATTCGTGCGTTAGGATTTGAAGAACCAGCATGCGACTCTTCATCTCTTGTTTCTTGCTGTCCCAGCGGTAAATCGCCCAACCTAAGACAAGCATGATGTTGGCAATAACCAAGATAAACATGGCGACTTGCAGAAGCTCTGAATGATCTTCTATTTCCCAACACACATTACCACGCTGGACAAAACAGCTTTTACCTTCTGAAGACAAGCTAAACGATAACCCAGCAAGCGTGGCATTTTCGTTCCAGACTGATTTTTTATACAGGTAATATCTGTAGCCGCGTTTTACCCACATCTCATCAAGCTCAACAAACATACTCGCACCCGCTAACAGCGCGGTGATTGCTTCGCTATCCATTTGTTGCAAGCGAGACAGTAGTTCATCGTGTTCGGTGTTTGGTCGCTCTTGAATATGCATAAAGCGCTTCAGAGAGTCGAATTTTTCTGGGTACTTCTCAACGTATCGTGCCGCATAAGAACCGCCGCCAGGGTGAATCAAACCACTACGGCTAAACCAACGGTCAGAAAGCTTGGTGCCTTTACACATTGCACGAGTAAAAACTAAAGGCTCAGTAATCAAAGGGCTTAACGGCAGTTTACCACTACAGGTTTTTGATAACTGGTACAAGCGCTGAATGTCTTTTAACGGGTACTCTGCTGTTTGTGGCAGCATAGAAGACGGCATGATCAAACGTGTTGGATAATCAGCCTGTAGCACTCGAATATCGTAAGATTCGATTGCCGTTTCATGATCAAAGAGTTTGGTGAAATTATCGATACGCTCAGGTAAAGAGTCAGCAAATGCGTTTGCAGACACAGACAACGTAGCGATAAGAAGAGTAAATGTTCTTTTGATGATCACAAACCAACGCAAATTCATATAGATCAACCAAATATATACCATTCGCTATCAAAGATAAATTTTTAACCGCATGAAAAACATTGAGAATGGCGAGCTACAGAGATAAAGGCCAATATATTACGGCCACATTGTACATACGTACTAGTAGGCTGATTGGCAAGCCAAACCTCAATTGCGACAAGTTTTGCATCAGGCTTCGTCAACTTCGTATCAACTGAGATCACACATAGAGTCGCTTTCGTAAGATAAAAAAAGGAGCTCAAATGAGCTCCTTATCGAGTTGTTACATATTGTTTAGAGGTGATCTCTATAGATGTTCTAAGATACTTAGACAACTCTTTTTAGCATCGCCAAACAGCATCTGCGTGTTCTCTTTGAAGAACAGTGGGTTTTGCACACCGGCGTAACCTGTGTTCATCGAACGCTTGAATACGATAACATTCTGAGCGTTCCAAACTTCAAGTACTGGCATACCAGCAATTGGGCTGTTTGGATCTTCAAGTGCTGCAGGGTTTACGGTGTCATTCGCACCAATTACCAATACAGTATCTGTCTCATCGAAGTCATCGTTGATTTCGTCCATTTCTAGAACGATATCGTAAGGCACTTTCGCTTCAGCAAGCAGTACGTTCATGTGACCCGGTAACCTACCAGCAACTGGGTGGATACCAAATCGAACATTAATGCCCTGCGCTCGTAGCTTCTCAGTGATTTCATGCACTGGGTATTGTGCTTGAGCTACTGCCATGCCGTATCCAGGAGTGATGATTACTGACTTAGAGTTTTTCAGCATATCAGCCACATCTTCAGCTGATGTTTCGCGGTGTTCACCTTGCTCTTCATCGCCATCAGACACAACCACTTCTTGGCCGAATCCACCAGCAATAACGCTGATGAAAGAGCGGTTCATCGCCTTACACATAATGTAAGACAGAATCGCACCCGACGAACCAACCAATGCACCAGTTACGATAAGCAGATCGTTTGCAAGCATGAAACCTGCCGCTGCTGCTGCCCAACCAGAGTACGAGTTCAGCATAGAGACAACTACTGGCATATCTGCACCGCCAATCGATGCCACTAGGTGGTAACCGAATGCGAATGCGATAAGTGTCATCACCATTAGTGCGAACATGCTGCCGTCTGCTTTAACGAACATGATCATCAGCAGTGTAGAAACTACGATAGCCGCTAGATTCCACTTGTGCTTATGAGGGATGTTCAATGCAGACGAAGAGATAACGCCGCGAAGCTTACCAAACGCAACAATAGAACCCGTGAACGTCACCGCACCGATAAACACGCCAAGGAACACTTCCACTAGATGGATAACGTGCTCTGCATGAATATCTGCAGGGTTGATAGAAACAGCAGCAGGTGGATCGATGTAGCTGTTGTAACCTACAAGTACTGCAGCCATACCTACGAAGCTGTGCAGAATTGCAACCAGCTCTGGCATTTCAGTCATTTCTACTTTTCTTGCGTAGTGGATACCAATACCACCACCGATCACCATAGCAATGATGATCCACACAATACCAGCAGAGTGAGGGCCAAAGATCGTTGCGATCAACGCGATTGCCATACCCGTGATACCGTAATAGTTACCTGCACGCGCAGATTCCTGTTTCGATAACCCAGCCAAGCTCATAATAAAGAATACAGCAGCAACAATATAAGCTGCTTGTACTAATCCTTCAGACATCTGTTACTCCTTAGTCTTTACGGAACATTTCAAGCATACGTTTGGTCACGGTAAAGCCACCAAAGATATTGATACTTGCAATTAATACGGCAATAAATGATAAGAACGTGACGACGCCACTTCCTTGTCCGATCTGTAACAGTGCACCTACTACAATGATGCCTGAAATCGCGTTAGTCACGGACATCAAAGGCGTATGCAGAGAATGGCTTACATTCCAAACTACGTAATAACCCACCACACAAGCGAGAACAAAAACGGTAAAGTGAGATAAGAACGCAGCTGGAGCAACCGAAGCTACCCAAGCGAATGCACCAACAGCTACCGCCATACCCGCCACTTTCTTAATTGGAGAAACAGGTTCTTCAACTTTAGGCTCTGGTTTGGCCGCTTTTGGCTTAGCTTGTTGTGGTTGAGCTGAAACTTGAATTGGTGGAGCTGGCCAAGTGACCTCGCCCTCTTTAACGACAGTAACACCACGCAGAACAACATCTTCAAAGTCGATATTGATGTTGCCATCTTTCTCTTTGCAAAGCAGTTTCAAAAGGTTAACTAGGTTCGTTGCATACAGTTGAGATGATTGAGTCGGCAGTCGACCAACCATATCAGTGTAACCAACCACCTTCACGCCATTAGCCGTTGTAATGACTTGATCCGCAACCGTGTATTCACAGTTACCGCCATTGGCCGCCGCAAGGTCTACAATCACACTACCTGCACTCATGCTGTCTACCATCTCTTTGGTAATCAGCTTCGGAGCCGGGCGACCTGGAATCAGCGCCGTTGTAATGATGATATCAACGTCTTTTGCTTGAGCTGCATAAAGCTCTTCCGCTTTCTTATTGAATGCTTCAGACATCTCTTTTGCGTAGCCGTCACCAGCACTGGTATCTTCCTTGAAATCCACTTCCAAGAATTCAGCACCCATCGACTCAACTTGTTCTTTAACTTCAGGACGAACATCGAATGAACGAACGATTGCACCTAAGCTACCCGCAGCGCCGATTGCCGCTAGGCCAGCAACACCAGCACCTGCAACCAGTACTTTTGCTGGCGGAACTTTACCCGCAGCCGTAATCTGACCCGTGAAGAATCGACCAAACTCATGCGCCGCTTCAACAACAGCACGATAACCCGCGATGTTTGCCATAGAACTCAATGCATCTAACGCCTGAGCTCTTGAAATTCGTGGTACAGAATCCATCGCCATCACGTTGATGTTACGACTGGACAATTGTTCCATTAATTCTGGATTTTGGGCAGGCCAAATAAAGCTGACCAATGTTGCGCCATCTTTAAGAAGATCGATTTCATTTTTAGACTCGTCAACGATCGGAGCGTTAACTTTAAAGATAATATCGGATTTCCAAGCTTCATCTGCGGTGACAACTTTTGCTCCAGCTTGTTCATAAGCTGCATCTTCAAAACTTGCTAACGCACCTGCTTGTGATTCAACACAAACTTCAAATCCTAATTTTAGAAGCTGTTCTACCGATTTCGGCGAAGCAGCGACTCGCGTTTCACCAGCGAGCGTTTCTCTTGGTACACCAATTTGCATAGCTATTCCTTGACTATTGGCACGAATGACTTATTCGTTTGTATCTAACGACAACTAATACTTCAAGCGTTTTGTTCAAAGAACAGGAAAAGTTATTACTTATAACGATTTGGATGGAGTTTGAGCGCTTCATTTGGATAAATGACGACCGTCTCGAACGAAGAGGTCAAACCACTTGCAAATAATCCTTTTAATAACAACCTACTAGCTGTTCTTTGTCCCTAAAACTAAAAAGAGCTTTCAGCATATACACTGAAAGCTCACTAAATTATGACCAACATCAATTCTAACCCTAATTGGTTAGCTAAATATATTGTCGCCCATTTGGTCGATGAACATCTGCGATTTTTTGAGCATCAATTCATCGGCATCTTGTTTGTTTGAAACAACATCTGAACGAATAAAACGGTGAGTTTTGATTTCACCATCGAATTCTTTCTCGATTCGCCCAGCAACACGGTATTGACCAGATTCTGCAATGGCATCTTGATAGATATTGAAACCCTTATATTCGACTGGCTCAATCTCTACTTTTTGTTCGGTTTTTTCTTTGCCACCAAATAATCTAGAAAAGAATCCCACGTTTTTTACTCCTTAAATGACCGTATTCACCCTAAACTATCATGACTGTTTACGGTTCAACAACGGCTTTTCATACCATTGCAATTCTACGTCATCGTCAAAATTGTGTTGACTAAATATAACAGGCACATTGTCGTCACGTTCGCGTCTTCGATCGTCAATAATCATACTTTCTGCATTTTTGACCGCGATCTCACTATTGCGTTTATAGAGCACCAATTTGTCTTCTGGCAATGCTGACAGAAAATCGATATCAAAACGAATATAGATAGGTTTTAGCTGACCTAAAGCCAAGCACGCGAGATCGGCCAGCTGTTCGTTGGTATAACTAGACACATATTCCTCGGTAGCCAATACATGACCGACCAGAGTTTCCATATAGTTATGTACATCAACACTAATTTGCATACCACACCTCCATTTGTAGCGGTTTTTCTAGTCGCAGTCGTTTCTAAAGTTACTTGAAACCATGCAATTCCTAATAGCTTTCTATAACTCAGTTATAGGTTTTACTGTCCATAGTTAAATCTAAGGCGTTATTTAATCCTACTCTGACTTCATTACAGATCTTACGTCGTTCAATGATAACTGATCATCAAGCCCTTTAAGTGACAGCGCCAACGTAAGAGCAGCAGAGCAGATTTTGTTAAGTATCTATAACGACTAATTAATTTCTCATATATACTGTGTAGTTCGTTCTATGGTTAATAGCAACTCAAATACATATAAAAATGATTGCAGCATTAGCGACCTATGACTATGTTTTTGCTCTAATTTAAGCAAAAAGCTTGGCAAGCGCTTGTTTAACCGTATCCTACGCATATTATTAAATAATAAGATCATCAATATAGTTAGGCTCACCACATAAATGGCATCATCTTTTGTAACGTCGAGCATATTTCGATTTTGCTTCCCTTTAGTCCTGTTAACAATTTTGCTCGTTGGTATGGACAACGTCATCCTCGTGACGGACTCAAACTTAGGGTTTGCTAGCAACCTCCCTTACATTTTATTGAGCGTTGCGGTTCTGCTATGCCACACATTCAGACAAGGTCGAATGGCGATGGTATCGGTGACCATGCTTGTCGCTTATCTGATCATCCAAGTTCGCTTACAAACACCTCTCAATACAGGCACAACACTATTAGAGCTCTCGTTACTTGCAGCATTAGTACCTGTCACTTGCTTACTTGTTTATGCATTCCCTGATAACGGCGTAAACTCAAAGTCGATGCTGCTATACGCCATCGTTCTTGTTCTGTTTATGGTGTGGGCGCAATTGATCGTATCTCACTTCCATGCCGGCGGTTTTGAATCATGGAGTGATGGTCTTCTGTTTATTGTCAGAGACTTCTCCAAACTGCCTTTTGTTTTAGTGTTATATAGCCTTTGTTTGCTTGGCCTTACTGCCATTCTCGTGTTGGTGTATAACCGCTCTATCGATGTTGTGGTTTATAGCGCTATCCTGCTTTCTTCTTGTACGTTCATCTTCTTCGATATTCAATACATCTCCAGCACCATGTTCTCGTTATCAGGCACGTTGATCATCGTCTATGTGATGTCTGCTAGTCATGATATGGCCTTTAACGACCAACTGACTAACATTCCCGGTCGACACGCCTTAGAAGTCGATATGAAGCACTTGGGGCGTAAGTATTCGATGGCGATGGTCGATATCGATCACTTTAAGCAATTTAACGATACCTACGGACATGACATTGGCGACGATGTGTTAAAACTGGTGGCGCGCATTCTGAGGGAAACCACAGGCGGCGCTAAAGCCTACCGCTATGGTGGAGAAGAGTTCACGATTATCTTCAAAGGCAAACATTCGGAACAAGTTAAAGAGCACCTTCAAGCTCTGATTTCCGAGGTTCAAAACTACGACATGACGATTCGTAATAGTCATGAACGCCCCGACGATCATGAAGTGGGTATGAAAAAGCGTGGCAAGAAAGGCAAACCATCGGAAGTGGTGAATGTGACGGTGAGTATTGGATTGTCTGATAGTACAACCACCAGACATCCTGAAGAGGTATTGAAGCTTGCTGACCAAGCGCTGTATAAAGCGAAAGAAACCGGTCGAAACAAATTATGTATTGACCGTTAACGATGGTTAAAAGCTAAAGATATTAAGTACTAGAGATCTAAATAGCTTAAGCCATTAATAGCGAACTGCTTCAATAACTATCACTTCCAAGTTCAACGAGCCTCATTGATTTGAGGCCGTATAGCTCAAGTGGAAAAAGAGAGCTTAATCTTGGTTGAAGAATATAACCAAGCTACCACCTTTTAAGCTACTTCCGTAGTTAATCGTAAAACCTATTCCCACGTTATCGACCCACTCATTAAACAGGTTTGGGTTAAGCAGCCAGCCAACACTGCCCTCGTAGTAAGATGTGGTGCCCATAGAGGCCACCGTGTCACCACCAATATCAATTCGTCTTATACTCGAGTACATCGATGTGATGTTCTTATCCCAACGTACGAGATCATAGAAAACCTTGGCTTCATTGGCGATATACCACCCTTCAGGATGACCGACATTGCCATTATTCGCCTCGCCCCAGCCGATGCCATTAAAGTAATGCCAACTGGTGCTCAATTTATACTTTCCCCAGTCATTCTTATCTTCGTACATCAGCTTGATTTTAGGCTCGATGATGTAAGCCCAAGCATCAGTATTGAGATATACGCCATCCAGTTGGTCTTGAATAGGCTTTAGCAACGAAGCGCGATATTCATAATCATTGCGGTAGTAAGAGATGTGGTTACCGATTGCAGAGCTGAAGCTCCAATATTCGTCTAGCTGGGACACATTCGCGAATTCGACGTAGCCAGACACTACCGACTCTTTTTGAAAATCGTTTCTGTTTGCTGCCGCGTACTCGACATCGTTCTCGATTCGCAATGCAGACAAGCGTAGCGTCACCTCTTGATGGTTGTCTTCGATGTAACTTGGTAATTCAAATGTGTAAGGCAAACTCAGGGAGGTGATGTTTTGGCGACGACTTACCGAATCATTCGAACCGATGTCTTCATTGTCCAAACTAAACACTTTATTGGGGTCAAAGTTATTGATACCAAAAGTGAAAACATCGGTGTCGTTGAGCAATACACTGGTGGCAAAGCTCTGCTCTAGATCCTTTCGAAAAAGATCAGATAGCGTATTGGCATTAACAGTGGTCGCCAAAGCGGTAAAAAATAGAGGAACCGCAAGCGTCCAAGATGTGTTAGTCATAGAAAATGACTTCGAATGTGGCATTTCTTTTATCACTTAAAGCACTTCCCAGCTCAAACGCTATTAGAAGTATAAATTCAAATATCTAAAAGAGCTCGCCAACTAACGCGCAAGCTCCAAAATGTTACGTTGTACAAAGGTATTTCTACCACTTTGCTTCGCTTGATAAAGCGCTTGATCGACCTTTTCGTAAATAGACGCAATAGATTCGCCACCTTCTGGCACAAATGACAACACACCTTGTGACGCTGTCACTCTATCCGATACCGTTGAGTGTTCATGAGCGTAGTTCATCTCATGCAATGCCTCTTTAACTCGAGTCGCGTGTACCTTAGCGCCTTCACTGTCTGTATCGCTAAGAATCAGAACAAACTCTTCACCGCCATAACGACCTACAAATTCTCCCGCACGAACAAACAGCTGTTTCAAGGTATTAGCAAGCCCTTGTAAGCACTTATCCCCTTGAATATGACCATAATTATCGTTGTAAGGCTTAAAGAAGTCTACATCTAGAAGTATGACTGTCATGGATATATTACGTCTTCCGTGCCACGCTATGCTCTCTTCAAGCTTAGTATCCATATATCGACGGTTATACAATTTGGTCAGGCCATCTTCGTTGGCTTGTTGCTGCAGAAGGATGTTCAGTTCTTCGAGTTTGGCTGTGCTTTGTTTTAGCTCTCGTCTCATGTGCGCGATACGTTGCATCGCAATCAGCTTAGAATTCAAAACAACCTTGTTTACTGGCTTGATCAGGTAATCATCGCCACCAGCGTCAATCGCTTTTGCGATCATCTCAGGTTCTTCGTGACCACTAAGAAAGATGATGGGAACCCATTCTGGGAATCGGCTTCGAACCTCATTCGCCACTTCAAAACCATCCATATCAGGCATGCTGATATCAAGTAACACGAGTTCAGGATCAAAATCAGAATAAACACTCAGGGCTTCTTTTCCGCTACCGACAGCTTCTACAATATGACCCAGTTGCTTGAGTCGGATAGCAAGTTGCATCCTGTCTAGTTGAACGTCATCAACCAGCAATATGCGCATTGAAGATCCCTTTTCTATCATCACATCACCTTTATCTAGTGTTGAATATTCAAAGTAGCTCAAATTTGGGCTTAAATCATGCCCTAATCTCTATATTATATTGACTTTTTTACAGATCTTTTTAGCATTGTTTCTTTTTAAAGAGAAATACTATGTCAGACGCTACAAACAACGAACAACAAGAAATCGATTTAACCACCATCTCACCAGAACTTCGTCAAGTTATCGAATTTGATGGCGTACCAAAAGAGATGCACTTTATGGTTACTTCTATTCACGAAGTGTCTGAAGAAGCAGTACGCGAAGCTTGGGATAGTCTTCCAGCAAGCGCACAAAATGTTTTAGACAACTTCGAGCAGTTCCACGCTCTAATCTCAGTTAGCCAAGCTTTCGCTGGTGTTAACGTGATGGAAGAGTTCCCTACTCTTAAACTTCCAGAAGACATGTCTGACGAAGAAAAAGAAGAGTACCGTGCTCAACTGCTAGACCAAGTTCTACACAACTGTGTAAAAGACATGGTTAAACAAATCAAGAAAGCTCGTCGTGATGCAATCTTGAAGCGTGATTTCAAAGAAGTTTTTACTAAGTAAGTCGCTAGTCGCCTAAACTAGGCTAAGCGCTAACAGTACTACTTAGAATTAAGCCGCATGTTTCTTTAAACACGCGGCTTTTTTATATCCGCTATTTTCTTTCGTCGATCGTTACGTCTGTATGTTCTTGTTGCTAATGTTCATATGATTCGACAAATCATATGCTTTAACACTCATATAGTGTGGCGCAAAACTGGCAGTTATACCGTATAAAAATGACGCATGTATCCATTCATGGAATCAAGATCGAATTTTCAGAACCTATAACAGGCAGTATCGCGGCAATATCGAAAAACTGACCTTGTCAGGTTTAATGCGTTACCGCGATATCTCTTTGAGCAACACTCACACCTTTAATTTGAGCGTAAACACGCTGCCCGATTTCTAGATTTAACTCATCCAGCGCCCACAATGTAATGGTTGCCCATAGGTAGCACCCAGACTCTAACTCTAGCTCGACCTCGACACTCTGCTTATTTGTGCCTTGTTGGTGCGTCTCTACGCTTTTAATGGTGACAGGAAGGATGTTACGTATAGAAGTCCCTTTCGGCCGTTCTAGCGTGATAGAGACATCATTTGCCCTAACTTGCAGCCTCACTGTCGTACCAAGCTCACTCGATACTTTCTGAACCCATAACGACGTCGACTTTCCTAGCATCAGGCGAGACAGCGCATAATCGTCATTGTGTTCCGCTAATGTCGCTTCAAACAACGAGCTTTGCTCTGAGAAAGATTGCCAAGGTTGCATGGCTCTCGATGCCCAAACCTCTTCCGTCACACCCGACGAAATCACTTTGCCTTGGTCAATAATCACAAGGTGATTTGCCAAGCGTAAAATTTCATTGAGGCTATGAGTGACATAGATGATCGGTATTTGGACGGTTTCGGATAAGTTTTCCAGAAATGGCATCACTTCGCGCTTACGAGGCAAGTCGAGAGACGCTAAAGGCTCATCCATCAACAAAATGCTCGGCTTTGATAACAAAGCGCGGCCAATCGCCACACGTTGCTTCTCACCGCCAGACAAACGAGCTGGGTATCGGTCAAGCAATGAACCCAAAGACAACAGCGAGACTATTTGCTCAAAGTGCGCTTGATCGACGCTTTTCATACCGTATTTAAGGTTCGCTGCCACCTTCATATGTGGAAACAATCGCGACTCTTGGAACACATAACCGACGTTGCGTTTGTGAGTCGGCAAATTAATGCCATTTTCACTATCGAACAGTGTGGTTCCAGATACGCTGATCAGACCTTTATCGGGCTGTTTAAGGCCACTGATTGCATTGATAAGTGAGGTTTTACCCGCGCCAGAACGACCAAAAATTGCCGTAATGCCGCTACTTGGTAATTCCAAGTCGATATCAAAGAACGTTTCACCAAGTTGTTGTTGATATTGGAGGATCAAAGCACTCATGCATTGCCTCCCAAGCGTTGTGCTGACTTTTTGTTGAGCCACTCAGATAGCATCAATGAACCCAGCGCTATCACAATAGAAATGACACACAAACGCGCGGCTTCCATTTCAGCGCCAGGGGTTTCAATAAAGGTATACATAGCCAAAGGAATGGTTTGAGTTTCACCGGGAATATTTGAAACGAAGCTGATGGTCGCGCCAAACTCCCCTAGGCTTCTTGCGAATGAAAGCATGGTGCCGGTAATGACCCCTGGGATCATCAAGGGTAAAGTGATCGTGAAAAACACACGAAGAGGTGAAGCGCCTAATGTAGCAGCCGCCTCTTCAAGCTTACTGTCTACGGTTTCTAGGCTCAATCTAATAGAGCGAACCATCAGCGGCAACGCCACAACCACACAAGCGAGTGCCGCGCCCTTCCAGCTAAAGCTGAATACAATACCAAACACGTCATTGAGCCACGAACCTATGATACCTTGCCTGCCCATCATCACTAGCAGTAAATAGCCAATAACTACAGGTGGAAGTACCAAAGGTAAATGGACAATACTCTCAACAATGCTCTTACCTACAAATTGTTTCTTAGCAAGTAGCCATGCTAAGCCAATACCGATAGGGATAAGCCATAAGATTGCAAACCCAGCGACTTTTAAGCTCAGCATTAAGGCTTGGTATTCGTATTCCGATAAATACATCATTTAACGCACTTCAAATCCAAAACTGTTCAAGGTGTCTTTCGCTTTTTCGCTCTTTAGGAAAGTATAGAACTCTTCTGCCACAACTTTATCACTCAACTTCGCTACAGGGTAACGTATTGGTGTGTGCAGATCTGATGGGAAGGTCGACACTAGGTTTACTTCTTTAGAAAGCAACGCATCCGTTTTGTAGACAATGCCAAGCTTAGCTTCACTGCGCTCGACTAAGGCTAAGGCCATACGAACATTGTTACTTGGTGCCAATCGAGTTTTCACATCGTCCCATACACCTAACGTTTCTAACGCTTCTTTTGCATAGATACCAGCAGGAACCGACATGGTGTTACCCACTGCAAGCCTTTCATTAGTAAGCAGTTTAGCCCATTGTTCACCTTTTGATAGGTCTAACGTTACCGATGTCTCTTTAGGAGCAATCAGCACCAGTTCGTTTTCACATAGGTTTGTGACATTGTCACTATAAACCAATTTACGATCGACTAAATGCGTCATCCATTTCTCATTTGCCGAGATAAAAATGTCTGCTGGTGCTCCTCTTTCGATTTGTCGCACCAAAGACGATGTACTCGCGTACACAGGAATCACATCGACAAAATGGTCTTTCTCAAACTCTTCAACCAACAGATTAACCGCATTGGTCATCGACGATGCAGCGTAAACTCGTAGCTTTTCCGCAGCAAAAAGATGACTAGAACTCAATGCCGAAGTTAAAGCCATGGTTAAAAGGAAGACTCGCTTTTTCATTGTTATCACTTATCTATTGTTCGTTTAAGTTCTTTAGCTAACTTCTAAATGGCGGCTTAAGCTGTTAACTCTGGCCAAAGCAGATCAAGATTTAAGTACTCTTCGATGGCATCAGCGATTCGATTAATACCCAGCTCTTTAAGCTGTTCGTGGTCAATCGCGGTCACATCGTTGGCTCCTGCCCATTCGCAAATAAGCGACAACGCATCACTGTTGTCGAATACGCCATGCAAGTAAGTACCAAAAATCGAGTTATCTTGATTCACAGCGCCATCTAGGCTGCCAGATTCTAACTGAACCGGTAAGGCTGTTTCTTTGACATCAGTCCTACCTACGTGGATTTCATACCCTTTTACTTGTGCTGTTTTGCCATCCAGCGTCATGGTGCCGCGTACGTTGGTTAAGGTTTTCTGCTGTGTAAGGGTCGTTGCAGTATCCAGATACCTTAACCCTTCGCTGCTGCCGGGTTCCCCTTCAACGCCATCAGGATCGTGGATGATGTTACCTAACATTTGGTAGCCACCGCAGATACCCATCACTTTGCCGCCTAAGCGCAGGTGGCGTTGAATATCTTTATCCCAGCCTTGTTCTTTTAGGTAATCCAAATCTGCTCTTACCGACTTTGTACCCGGCAAGATAATTAAATCAGCATTGTTTACACGTTCGCCTTTACCGACATAACGTAAATCAATCGAAGGATTCAATCTTAACGCGTCAAAGTCTGTATGGTTGCTGATTCGGGTTAGCACTGGCACCGCCACCTTAAGCTTAGCTTCTCCGTCAGACTCTTGAGCAGAGGTAATGGCATCTTCCGCTTCTAAGTTAAAACCATGCAGATATGGCAAAACACCAATGACTGGCTTGCCGGTTTTTTCCTCTAGCCAATCTAGGCCAGATTGAAGCAGTGCGATATCGCCTCTAAAACGATTTATCACAAAGCCTTTTACACGAGCTTGTTCAGATTCAGACAATAGAGCTAATGTCCCGTAGAGATGCGCAAAAACGCCACCACGGTCAATATCAGCAACGATGATCACAGGGATGTCCGCTTTCTCAGCAAATCCCATGTTAGCGATATCATTTTCACGAAGATTGATTTCGGCTGGGCTCCCCGCACCTTCAATCATCACGCTTTCATATTCTTCAGAAAGTCGGTCAAACGAATCGATAACTGTATCCATCGCCACTTTCTTGTAATCATGATAACCCGTCGCTTCCATGTTGCTCAGCGCTCGGCCTTGCAAAATCACTTGCGCGCCGGTATCTGAGTTGGGCTTTAGCAATACAGGGTTCATGTGAACGGTTGGCTCTATATTACAAGCTTGCGCCTGAACCGCTTGAGCACGGCCAATTTCGCCACCATCTTTTGTCACAGCACTGTTCAACGCCATGTTTTGTGGCTTAAAAGGTGCCACTTTGATTCCTTTCCTTGCCAAAACACGGCATAAACCTGCCACCAAAACACTTTTTCCGGCATCTGACGTTGTCCCTTGAACCATAAGGGCACTTAATGGTGCTCGCATTTGTACTTAAATCCTTAATTTCTTAATTTTCAATTTATAGCTGTGGGCAATATTTCTCTGCGACCATCTTAACGTCATTGCCGAGTAGATGCTCAATAAAATGAATGGAAAATGAATGTGTTACTCACTCTGGATTCAACCCCAGTGTTGTTTAATAGCTCCATCGAAACGAAGCTTGTGAACGATAACAGGCGCTTCAACAAAAAACGTACTAACGAAAAGAAACGTTTCAAATTCAGAAAAACGTTTCTACTAAAAACAACATTAAGGGATTCACCATGAAAAAAACTGTATTAGCTATCGCATCTACTATTATCCTTGCTCCTACTTTCGCAATGGCTAGTGACCACAACAGCAACAAGCACGAAAGCGCTATTGCTTATACTGGCCCAATTGAAACCGTTTCTGTTGCGACACTACTTGCCGACACAAGCATGTTCGCAGAGCAAGAAGCAATTGTGGATGGCAAGATCGTTCGTCAACTTAAGAATGACACGTTTGTCTTCTCTGATGGCCAGAGTGAAATTCAAATCGAACTTGATGATGATATCCGCCTAGCACAACCACTGACCGCTGATACAAAAGTTCGTATCTTCGGTGAATATGAAGGTGGTAAGACACCTGAAATCGAAGTGGACCACATCCAGGTTCTATAAGCGATTAATATAAAAATACCGACTTCAAATAATTGGCCTGCATATTGCAGGCTTTTTTGTATTATACTGCCGCAAAATACAATTTATATGGAGTCACCATGCTAGGTTGCACGAATAAGACTGTCCTTTTAGGACTCGCTGCACTGTGTTCATTCTCTGCGTCTGCAAACAACTTTAACTACAACACATTCGAGCTGCGCATGGGTACTAGCCCAAGTACTTTCGGTGGTGAAGTCACAACAATGTTCACTCAGAACTCTCATTTTGTTGCTCGTATCGATTCAGAATTTGAAAGTGATTGGGATGCAGCGGTAGGTATGGGATTCAACGGCCCAATCAGTCAATTTGCTGACGTTACTGGCCAAATGTTACTGCACAACATTGAACGGAATGACGATAACCACATCAAAACAGAAATTAACCTTGGCTTGAGAGCTTGGTTAATGGCAAACGTTGAAGTTAACGCACGCCTTGGTCAACTGATCGACAACGATGACACTCGTTCAATTTTGGGTATCGGTGCTCGTTTCCATTCAACTGATCAACTGTCTGTTGGTCTTGATATGCGCAATAACGGCACATATGGCCACCAAATCTTAATGTCGGCTCGATTCGGATTCTAATCTAGATTTCAATTACTGAGTAATAAATAGCTAAACGTATTACATAGAAAAGCCCCGAACATATTAATGTTCGGGGCTTTTTTGTTTGTTAGTTTCGCTGGCTTTTAGTCGTTCACGACCTGAGCCAGCGACTTGCTTTATAAGCTAACCATCAGCATCTTTTTCTGGTGATCTAAGTACTCTTCATAAGTACCTTGGAAGCTCACTAGCTGTTGATCTTTTACATCGATGATGTGTGTTGCTAATGAAGAAACGAACTCTCGGTCATGGCTTACGAAGATAAGCGTGCCAGTGTAAACCTTCAACGCGTCGTTCAGGGCTTGGATTGCTTCCATGTCCATGTGGTTGGTTGGTTCGTCCATTACAAGCACGTTGATGTCTTGCATCATTAGCTTGCCGAATAACAGACGGTTCTTCTCACCACCAGAACAGTTACGCGCTTTTTTGTTCGCATCGTCAGCAGTAAACAATAGGCGACCTAGAATGCCACGTACCATAAGGTCATCGTGCTTCGCTGTACGCCATTGTGAGATCCAATCGAAGATGCTCAGGTCGTTATCAAAATCCTTAGTGCTATCTTGCGGGCAGTAGCCTACCGATGCGTTTTCAGACCATTTAACGATGCCTTCGTTTTGTTCTAGCTCTTGAACTAGACAGCGTAGAAGCGTGGTTTTACCCACACCGTTCTCACCGATAACCGCAAGACGAGTACCCGCTTCAAGCAGCAAGTTACCACCAGCAAACAATGTTTCGCCATCGAAGCCGTGACCAAGGTCTTGAAGTTCAAGCGCTTGACGGTGTAGTTTCTTACCTTCGCCAAAATCAATAGATGGGCTCATACGGCTCGATGATTTCACTTCATCAAGCGTGATCTTATCCATTTTCTTAGCGCGAGAGCTTGCTTGTTTTGCTTTAGATGCGTTAGCACCAAAACGGTTTACGAAATCTTGAAGCTCGCTGATTTCAGCCGCTTTCTTAGCGTTGCTTGCTAGAAGCTGTTCACGAATCAAGCCAGATGCTTCTAGGAAGTACTCGTAGTTACCAGGGTAAACACGTAGCTCACCGTAGTCGATGTCTGCCATGTGTGTACACACAGAGTTCAGGAAGTGTCTATCGTGCGAAATGATGATCATTGTACATTTACGCTGGTTTAGCTCTTCAGCAAGCCAGTTGATCGTGTGAATGTCCAAGTTGTTGGTTGGTTCATCAAGAAGCAGGATATCTGGGTTTGCAAACAGAGCTTGTGCCAATAGCACACGCAGTTTCCAACCTGGAGCTACTTGCTGCATCAAGCCGAAATGGAACTCTTCTTCAATACCCGCTTGAATTAGGATGTCGCCAGCACGGCTTTCTGCTGTGTAGCCATCCATTTCCGCGAATTCACTTTCAAGTTCTGCGACTTTCATGCCGTCGTCTTCGCTCATTTCTGGCAAAGAGTAAATGCGGTCACGTTCTTGTTTTACTTCCCAAAGTTTTCTGTCGCCCATGATCACAACGTCGATAACGCTGTACTGTTCGAAAGCGAACTGATCTTGGCTTAGCACACCCAGTTTTTCTCCTGGAGTGATAGAAACGTTGCCCGAGCTTGGCGTTAATGCGCCACTTAGGATTTTCATGAACGTTGATTTGCCGCAACCATTAGCGCCGATCAAACCATAACGGTTGCCGTTACCAAATTTAGCAGAGATGTTTTCAAACAGCGGCTCTGCGCCAAATTGCATTGTGATGTTCGCGGTAGATATCAAAGAACTAATTCCTAAGCGTGTACTGACAGATAATTATTAGGCTATTTCAAGAACCTAAATAAGAAGTACGAAAGTATGGATTAAACAAAAATCGAAGCGCGGATTATATAGAGATCTCGATCACGTTGTCGAGGCTAAACAGTAAACGAATAGTAAACATAGACCATTTAGATGCTTTTCATACGTTATGGGGTGTAAATAAAAAAATCCCCACCAGCAGAACTGGTAGGGATTTCATTTATCAACACTAAAAGTCTTTTAAGCTCGTCACCTTTGAAACTATAGCTCTTCAAAACGAAAAGCTTTGATGACGAGCAGAACTTGTTATTTAGTAATTTTCTTCTGAACGTATTTTTTGCTCACGTCGACAACCGCAACATCTCTAAAGAAGCTTCTACCCAACAGAAGTGGGAAAGAAAGATGCGTTCGGTCGGCTAGCGTAAATTCAGTTTTGTCTTTTAGATCGCCAATTTGAATCGAAGCTACAACCACAGCGCGTCGTTGTGTGCCTTCTGCGCTTGATTGCTTGATCTTAACCCAGCGTTCTACTGGTAAGCTGATCTCTTCAGTTGTAATTCCGTCGTGTTCAATCTTGAACTTAACCCAGTCTTTGCCGTCACGTTCAAAATCAACAATATCAACTGCACTGATTGAAGAGGTTGTTGCACCGGTATCGACACGTGCTTTAAACGCTTCTTTTAAACCAGGAACAAACACCCACTCTTCTTCACCAAGAATCAGTTTGCCGTCACTTGTTTTTCTAACCTTCTCTACTGGTTTTTCAACAGGTGCAGGTTTTACTTCCGGCTCAGTTGGTTTTACTTCTTCAGGCTTCTCAGTAGGTTCCGTTACTTTCTCGCCTTCTGTTGCGTCAGTTTTTGAAGAGTCATCCACAACAGGTTGTTCGATTTGAGGCTTTTGCTCTGGCTCAACAGGAGCTTGAGTTGTAGCCGAACAAGCAAACAGGCCACCACTTAGCATTAAAACTACAATCGCTTTCCAATTATACATTCAGTCACCTTCTATTTTGAAACGTTTGCTATCGCTTTTGCTACATAAGGAATATGAGATTCGGAAAGGCCTGCGATATTGATGCGTCCATCACCAACACCATAGACTCCATATTCTTCACGTAATTGATTCATTTGAGTTTCTTTAAAGCCTAGTACACTAAACATGCCTTTATGGCTTTCAATGAAGTCAAATTGTGACGTGTTATAAGTATTTCGCAATTCATCACATAAACTTTGGCGCAGATTTAACAAACGTTGCTGCATTTCACTCAATTCTTGCTTCCAAATCGAGGTTAGCTCTTGATTCTGAAGAATTGTTTTAACCAAAGCTGCACCATGATCTGGCGGCATTGTGTAAGTTGAACGAGCAAGCGTTAGAAGCTTACCTTTAGCATTGCCAACGTGTTCGCTGTTTTTGCCAATCACGATAGCGGCACCCGTTCTTTCACGGTATAAACCGAAGTTCTTCGAGCAAGATGTCGTAATCAACATCTCTTCGACGTTGTTAGCCATGTGTTGAAGACCTTTTGCGTCTTCTTCTAAGCCATCACCAAAGCCTTGGTAAGCAATATCAACGAACGGCAAGAAGCCATTTTTCTGCGATAGTTTGGTAATTTCCTGCCACGCCTCAAAGTCGATATCCGCACCCGTTGGGTTATGACAGCAACCGTGCAGTAGTACCACATCTGATGGACCCGCTTTTGAAAGGTCATCCAACATTCTTGCAGTATCAACTTGCTTCGTTTCAGGACTGAAGTAATTGTAATATCGAACTTTTAAGCCTGCCGCTTCCATCACCGGTTTGTGGTTAACGTAGCTTGGGTTTGAAATCCAAACCGTGGTGTCTGGTTGAGAAACTTTCATTAAGTCACCCAACATGCGAAGTGCACCACTTGCACCCGGTGTTTGAATCGCAGCAACGCGATCCATTGCAGAAGTCCCTTTAAGCAGCAGATCAACCATGCTCTGGTTGAACTCTTCACAGCCTGCTAGGCCAACGTAAGCTTTGGTTTTCTGCGTTTCAACAACGATATCTTGAGCCATAGAAACGGCTTTCATGATCGGAGTTTCGCCTTGATCGTTTTTGTAAACGCCAATGCCTAAGTCGACTTTATCAGTACGAGTATCGCCGCGGTAAGCAACAGAAAGAGATAGAATTGGATCTAAAGTTGGTTTTGGTAGATGTGAAAACATGAAAGTCACAACCCTTTGAAATTCAAGTAATGAGTTTCACGTTAACATTATCGTAGACAAATCAGAAACATTTTTTAATAGAAGCGCTTAGTTAGAATAAGTAAACAGAGATTGGTCATTTTACGTCACAAAACAGCGTAAATTTCGAACACTTTTAGTGCTTTATCAAAAGAGCAGTAGCTTGTTTAAGAAGTACCTTGTTGATTCTCAGCTAAATGCCTTGTTTGAATTGCCTTGGTGTCATGCCCGACCAAGCTTTAAATCGAGTACTAAAGTTCGCTGCATTCGGGTACCCCACGATCTCGCCAATATGTTGAATCGACCAATCACTCGATTTCAACAAACGAGCAGCGTATTCCATTCTCATACGCATAATATGAGTCATCGGGCTATGAGAGTAATAACGTTGGCACAAACGATGGAAGTGCGGCTCTGAACAAGGAAATAGGTTTGCTAGCTCATGCACATTCCACTCTTTATGAAGCTGCTTTTGAACACTGTCGAACACACGTCTCAAGCGAATCAAAGTTCGAGACTGTTGCTGCGGGACTGGTGCATTAATCATGAACTCTATTTGGGCTACGCTGTGAATGGCAATCGCTCCGCCTAAATCAATGGGCAAGGCAATACTTCTCAGCAAGGTATGAATACAAGACGAGACGACTTCGGCTGCAGGAGAGAGCGTATAACTCACTTCATCATTGACGACATTATCCCAATGCTTATCAGGCGATAGAAAGATCCACGCTATCTGCCATGTTTCTTCTTCAATCCCAAAGCCATTCTCAACGCCTGCAGGCACAGTAATGCACGACCCCGGCTCTAGAATATAGCGACACGCCCCACTTTCTAACCACCCTTTGCCCCTAACCGTGTAAAGCAGCATGTGTTTCTGTGGATTCTTCCGATGGACAGAAAAGAAATCTCGGCACGACGCCGTCCCACACTGAACGATACCCAATTCTTCGAATGCCAATACATGGCTTTGATCGACAAACTCTTGGTGTGTCTGATCAGAGATCTCGTACCGTTCGTGTTTCTCACTCATTTCACTGGTCGCTCATTAGGTTTGTCTGCAATTAAATCGCCACATTAGTCATTCGATAGTTTTGAAATAGATGATTTTGAAAACAGGTCGTTTTGACAAATAGGAAGCTTTTGAAAATAGATAGTTTGGCAAAAGTTTGTGATGAACCTGAACAATACAGCCAAAACAAATACCGATAAACTTCTCGCATATTAACCACAGGGGAAATGCGATGCGCTCGACATATCGTCATCTAGACAAAGATTTTTGGCAAAAGCTTTTACACATCGGTTTGCCTGTATCGCTACAAACCATGTTGTTTTCATTACTCGGCGTGGTCGATATTTTTATGGTTAACCAACTGGGTGACTCTGCAACTGCGGCGGTTGGTGTGGGTAACCGCATATTTTTCTTCAACTTGATCATGGTATCCGGGATTAGCGGCGCTGTCAGTGTGCTAGCTTCGCAATATTTCGGTGCGGGAGATTTCAACGGAATTAGACGCACATTAGCACAGTCATGGGCATTGTCTGTCTTTACCATCATCCCCTTTGTGTTGATTTATACATTGGCTCCTGAATCAGTCGTGTCTGTGGTGGCCTCAGACCCTGATTACGTCCGCTTGGCAACGGATTACCTTTGGATAACAGGAGCCAGCCTTTTTGGTACCGCGATCGTAGTGCCCTTAGAAAGCGCACTGCGATCGGTCGGCGAAGCCAAGCTACCCACCAAGATCAGTATTTGGGCAATCATCGTTAATGCGATTCTCAATGCATTGCTGATCTTTGGTTTGTTTGGATTTCCAGAACTGGGCGTAGTTGGTGCGGCTATTGGCACCACGGTGTCTCGATTCTTTCAGACGATAGCGCTGCTTATCATGGCGAAGAAATACTACGCGCATCTATTCCCGACATTAAGTAATTGGCGAGAAGCGATATTACCGAAGCATAGAAAGAAGTACTTCACGATAGCAATACCTATGTTGGTTCATGACACAGCATGGGCGGGCGGGATTCTTATTTATAACGTGATAGTTGGGCAAATGGGTGTTGGAGAGCTTGCGATCATTTCGCTGTTATCGCCAGTAGAAAGTATCTTGATCTCGGCGTTCATGGGGTTTGCGGTCGCCGCTTCGATCATTCTAGGCAACGAGATCGGCGCGAAGAACTATCAACGTGTTGAGAACACCGCATGGGGTTATGTATTGGTCAGCTGTGGGCTTGCGGCTATATTAGCCTTGGTGTGTTGGTTTGCTAAACCCGCGATCGTATACATGATCGGCCTTACTCACTTAGAGCTCAAAGAGACAGCCGTTAACGTCACCTTAGTCATGGCACTCGGCATGATACTAAGAGTCTTCAATATGGTTGGTATTGGTGGCGTGCTGAAAAGTGGTGGAGACATCAACTACAGTATCTTCATCGACCTGTTTGGCCAATGGGCAATCGGTATTCCCCTTGCTTACTTTACTGCGCTGGTGTTGGGTTGGCCGCTAGAATGGGTTTTGATGATTGTGTTACTGGAGGAGTTAGCGAAGATCGCTTTAACTAGCCAGCGAATTCACTCTAAGAAATGGATCAACAATCTAATCGACGAGCCTGAGCACATTCCTATATAAACAGGCGATAGATTCAAAGAACTCACACCCAAGGGCTGATTTGTAGCATTGCGCTAACGATGAAGCCCTTTTTCGTTTACGAGTGTGCAAAGTCACGACAGCAGTTATATATCAGTAAATCGATGGATGATTTGGTTTGAACTACCACGCCAATCCAACATTGGATCCGCTTTATCTTGCTCAAAACGACCATCAATCAAAGTATCAACATATTCAAGTACTTGCCTCTGCTTTTCGTCGAGTTCGTCGAGCTCGTAGCCCGTCCACATCCAGATGTCTTTGCCTTCACATTCTGCTTTTACACGCTGAACAAGCTTAAGCACTTCAGATACATTTGCAGGATGAAGAGGATCACCACCTGAAAGCGACAAGCCACGACGCTTGATTCGTGGATCATTGAGATCAGCGATAATGTGGTCTTGCAGCTCTTGAGTAAACAAATGCCCGGAGTCCAACCTTTGCGTCGATTGGTTATAACACCCGCGACACTGGTGTACACAACCCGACACAAACAAAGTGCAGCGTGTTCCAGGGCCATTTACAACGTCGATTGGGTGATATTGGTGATAATTCATAAGGCAGTATTGAAAACTCGTGATTACTTAATAGTTTGAGAAGATGTGTTGTAAAAGCTGAAACGAAAGAATTGGTGTCGACATAACGCCGATACCAATCATATTTCTTGAAACGTAGCTCTTCTAAATAAGCTAGCTAATAATCTTAGAGCTTACTAAAGATGCTTCACTCGGCGTTTAACTTCTTCTTGCTTACCGAAGTTAAATGGTCGTGCATCTGGGCTACCAAGGTAACCACAAACACGGCGCGTCACCGATACTTTGGTTGAGTCATGGTTGCCACATTTAGGACACGTAAAGCCCTTACTTGTACAGTCGAACTCACCGTTGTAACCACATTCGTAACACTCATCAATCGGTGTGTTAGTGCCGTAGTAAGGAACACGTGTGTAGCTGTAATCCCATACGTTTTCTAGTGCTTCGATGTTCTTCTGCATGTTCGGGAATTCGCCGTAACAGATAAAACCACCGCTAGAAATTTCAGGATAAGGCATCTCGAAATCGATCTTGTCGTATGGGTTCACTGTCTTCTGCACATCTAAGTGGAAGCTGTTGGTGTAGTAACCACGGTCTGTCACACCATCAATCACACCAAATTCTTTGGTGTCGATGCTGCAGAAACGGCTACATAGGTTTTCACTTGGTGTGCCGTATAGGCTGAATGCGTAACCTGTCTCTTTCGTCCAAGATTCCACTTCACGCTTCATGTACTCCACCAGCTCAAGCGCTTTAGCACGCATTTCGCCATCGTCGTACAGGTGAACGTCAGTACCGTAAAGTGCTGTCATCGCTTCGTGGATACCAATGTAACCAAGAGAAACAGACGCGCGGCCGTTCTTGAAGATATCGGCAATAGAGTCGTCTGCTTTCAAGCGAACGCCACATGCACCTTCCATGTATAGGATTGGAGCAACACGTGCTTTCACGTTTTCTAGACGAGAAATACGAGTTTCTAATGCACGACGAGCCAGCTTGAGTTTATCATCAAGCAGTTCGTAGAACTTAGCCATATCTTGTTTTGCGTTAATCGCAATACGTGGCAAGTTCAAGCTAACAACACCTAAGTTGTTACGGCCTTCGTGAATCAACTCACCATTTTCTTCATAAGTATTCAAGAAGCTACGACAACCCATAGGAGTTTTAAATGACCCTGTCACTTCTACTACTTTGTCGTAGTTAAGAATGTCTGGGTACATACGCTTAGACGCACACTCTAGCGCTAATTGCTTGATGTCGTAGTTTGGATCTTGCTTCTGGTGGTTCAAACCATCTTTGATCGCAAATACCAGTTTAGGGAACACGGCTGTTTTACGGTTCTTACCCAAACCTGCAATGCGGTTTTTCAAGATTGATTGCTGAATCAATTTCGAGCCCCAGCTTTCACCTAAACCAAAACCAAACGTCACGAATGGTGTTTGACCATTAGCGGTGTGCAGCGTGTTTACTTCGTACTCCAGAGATTGGAACGCGTCGTAACACTCTTTCTCTGTGCGAGAGATAGCAAAAGCTTCTGGGCTATGAATGTCCCACTCTTTCGCTAGCGATAAGTGCTTCTCGTAGCTCGCCATAACGTAAGGTTCAAGAACCTCATCGATGCGGTTAATCGTTGTGCCGCCGTAGATGTGACTCGCCACTTGCGCGATGATCTGCGCGGTTACCGCTGTCGCCGTAGAAATAGACTTAGGTGTGTCGATTTCCGCGTTACCCATCTTGAAGCCATGCGTTAACATGCCTTTCAGATCGATAAGCATGCAGTTAAACATTGGGAAGAACGGTGCGTAGTCTAGATCGTGGTAGTGAATATCACCACATTCGTGAGCATGTACGATATCACGTGGCAAAATGTGAGTTTTCGCATAGTGTTTAGCCACGATACCCGCCAGCAGGTCACGCTGAGTTGGGATTACTTTGCCATCTTTGTTCGCGTTTTCATTGATTAGATCAACGTTGCTTTCTTCGATCAAACCTTCGATCTCACGAGTTAAAGCGCTTTGCTTCTCACGGGCGATGTCGCGGTCATGACGATATTCAATGTAGGCACGAGCCAGAGACTTGTATGGTCCCTGCATTAGCTCGTTCTCGACCATGGTTTGAATTTCAGAGATATGAACTTCATCGTAGTCTTCGAGCTTCAACTCAACTGCTAATGCCACATTCAGTGCATAAATAGCAATTTCCTTATCGGCTTTGTCTGATGCTGCTTCCACTGCAGCTTGGATGCGATCTCTACTGAATGGAGCTCTTGAGCCATCACGCTTGATTACGATTGATTTCACCACTTCTCCTTACTCTTGAGGTATTCACAGACTTATCCACAAACACACTATATAGAGCGATTTATCGTTTAACTAACACTAGATATTGTGGCGTATTTAACGAGAACCACCAACTTTGAGTATTGATTTGGATCAATAAAAAGAGAACGCTGACTAAGATCAATTCAATATTATTACGCTAGTTCTCAAGTCGAAAAGAAACAATGTAACAATAAAAAAACTCCTAAAAAGAGTTGAATTTTTGGTAAGTGTTGTAGGATAACGGCTCATCAATATTGGCAGACAAAATTAGGGATATTTGGCATGAAACGACTTCAAAACTGGATAATGTTAGGCTGCTTACTCAGTAGCCAGACATTTGCTGAACCTTTGACCATATCCAGTTGGAATATCGAATGGTTATCAACCAACGAGGCTGTGAATAAGTTTTCTGACAAACGTGATCAAGCTGATTTCGACAAACTCGCAACTTATTTTCAATCCTTAGACGCAGACGTGGTTGCGTTTCAAGAAGTCGATAACGTAAATGCCATTCAGCGTGTGGCTGGTGATCAATACAAGATATTGATGTCTGACCGGGCGCTATCTAAGAACAGCAACCGCCAATTTAAAGAAGTGAACCAATACACGGGATTTGCAGTTCGTAAAGGAGTAGCCCTCACCGACTACGCTGACTTTCTGCTTGAAACCACATCCAACAGTAAACTTAGGTTTGCCAGCTATATCGTTGTAGAAACAAACTTTAAACCCATTCACATGTTGTCTGTGCATCTAAAGGCAGGTTGTAGCGGAGCGTATAAGTCCAACCGCGATTGCTCTCGTTTAAAAGAGCAAGCTCAGCAACTGAACAAGTGGATAAAGCAAAGAGAGCGCAATAACGAAGACTACGCCATTCTTGGCGACTTTAACCATAACCTCGCTTACTCACGAGATTGGATGTGGAAAGAGTTATCACAATATACTGATGCGCAGTTAGCGACACGAAAGACCCGTGCAGATTGTAAGGTACGCTCTAACCGCAACAATTATCGCACACATCAGTTCCGCTCTGTTATTGATCATATTGTGGTGAGTGAGTCGCTAAATGCTTCTCCTGCAAAGCAGAAGGTATTTGAAACACAAGATGTTCTGGACTACAAACTCAGCGACCACTGTCCAGTTTCAACGACTATTAAATAGTAGATTTTAGATAACAGCAGATTGTAGATAACTGAAAATAATAGAAACAGTAAATATAGAAAGAGGCTGACTGACTTTCGTGCTGAAAGCGAGTCAACCTCTATGCTTGGTCAGCTCAGAACGGATAACGTCAAAGCCAATGTAATCAGCTATAAGCTTGCTACTAACACGTTTTGTTCATACGATCCGCCAGCCACATTCCCACCAGCATGCTTAACATAAACACCCACACCGTCGGGTTGCCGCCACTTAGGCTGGTTACCGCAGGGCCTGGGCAAAAGCCTGCAATCCCCCAGCCTAAGCCAAACGCTGTAGATCCAAGAATCAGCTTTCTGTCTATCAACGGATTGTTACGGCTATCTAACGGCTCGCCATTGATGGCTTTAGCGCGCTTTTTAATGACCAGATGATAAAACGGTGCAAAGACCAATAGCGCGCCACCCATGACGAATGCCAAACTAATGTCCCAGTTACCGGTAATGTCTAAGAAGCCGAGTACCTTCTCAGGATCAACCATCCCTGAGATGATCATGCCAGAGCCAAAAAGAATACCTGCGACCAAACCGATAACGATAGTAAATGAAGCGTTTTTCATTATGCCCCCAAGCCAGTCAGATTCTTGATAAACACGGTTACGATTGCCACACCCATAAATACACAGGTCGCAACAATAGAACGTTTAGATAAACGCGCCATTCCGACAATGCCATGCCCGCTAGTACAACCGTTCGCTGTTTTAGTACCAAAGCCCACCAGAAGGCCAGCAATAATCACTAAAGCGAGATTCATCTCTTCTAACTGCGGAAGTTGGTAGCCCGTCGGAATTAATAGCCAACCACTTGCGACCATTCCCACTACAAAGGCGATACGCCAGTGTTTTTCGGTGTTTGCTGTATCCGCATCTTTACGTTCTTTGTTGCTGGTGCCAGTTGGCAATAATCGGCTGACAATGCCACTAATGCCAGCAACTCGACCAATCCCCAACATTAAAACAATGGCCGACACGCCTAACAACATGCCGCCGAAAAAAGCATCCCAAGGAATCAAACTAAGCACAAACCTCTCCTATCCACAAACATCATAAACTCATAACAACCTATAAATTAGAGTTTACTAATAAATATAAATTAGTCAATGCTAATGTACTGCGAGTATGTGTCGTTTTGTAAGTCTGGAATTAACAAGCGCCCTGCATGAAAAAAGCCCCTAGGTGTTAACCTAAGGGCTTAAGATTTATTCTGTCTTTGGTAAAGAACAGCTATTTGACCTTGTTCTTCTCAGCAATCCATTGCGACATGTACTTAGTGCTCGCCATACTATGGTGCTTAAGCATTGAACCAAAGAAATTATTCAGTCGATGCGCATCAAGCTCAGAACCTAGCGCAGTCAGTCGCTCGATCAATTTGTCGCCCAGTTGATTCTGTTCATAGTGCGCTTCAAGAATTGAATGACATTGGCTTTGAGCTTTAAGCCATTTCTTTTCATCTTTATAAAGAGCGACAGCTTGTTCAACAAACTCATCAATATCATCTGACACTGCGCCCGGCCATTGCAGTTCACCTTGCGGTAGCATGCCTTCACTGCCGATCTCGCTGGTTACATTCGGAGTTTGCAGCTTCATCGCATCAAGTAACTTGCCTTTAATGCCAGCGCCAAAACGTAATGGCGCAACACAAACACGTGCATCTTCCATCACTTCTTGAGCATCTTTAGCCCAACCTTTGATATGGAAACCGGTTTTTGGATTATGCAAAGCGGTTGCTTTCGGCGGCGGATAAGATCCGTAAATATGAAGTTCAGTGTCAGGTAACTGCTTACGAATCTTCGGCCAAATCTTCTGTAACTGAAGCACTGCATCCCAGTTAGGCGCATGTCTAAAATTACCTATCGTCATGAAATGCTTACGTTCTTCAAAGCTTTTCGTACTTTCAGGCAACGTGTTGAGATCAACCATGAACGGCAGGTGATGTAATAGTTTTGGATCGATATTGAACTCAGATTGAAGCAGTTCCATCTCGTAACTTGAAATGATCAACGAAAGATCACAGCGCAAAATCGCGGCAATTTCACGTTTAGCCAAGTCACTGTACAAGTGTGCTTTGGTCAGATCTGTTTCTTTCTTAACCGCTTCGTGTCGAGCATTACGCAGAAACTGTAAGTCTTCCGTATCCAGTAACTTAAAGGCATTCGGGCATACTTTCTCGACACGCCAACCAAACTGTTCTTCCATCATAAAACGGTCAAACATCACAACATCGGGCTGCAGCTCTTCAATGTAATCGTCAAAGCTATCGCAATTTAACTGTATAGATTGGCTTGTGATGCCCTCTTCAGAGAGATCAATCATGTGCTCGGTTTCTTGAGCGGGTGTTGCAAATTCAACTGACCAACCTTGTCTCTTAAATAGACGTAAAAGAGACATCATATGGCTGCCAGCCGCCGATGAATTCGGTTCTGGCCAAACGTAGCCAATTGCTAAAACTTTCTTCAAAATACTTCCTAAGAAATAACAAAAGGGCCACAGAAGCCCCTAATAAAACGTTAATCGAGTTATGCCGCTGATAATAATGGTTCTAAGAACTCAGCGATCAGATTCGTTCACCTACATTGCGAGCTATCATAAGCACTTCATCGGCTGAGTAAAAGTTTGAAATCGTGGTTTCGACTTGAGCGCCCAATGTCGACTGATAGAGCTTTTGTGCAAAGTTATCTGCTCTGGTGGTCACTAATACATGTTTTAGTGTCGAGCCCTGCTCTGATAGCTTCTGCTTCACTTGAGGCAAAGAGTCTAGAATCAGCTTTTTGCCCAATCCTTGCCCCTGAGCACTCGGTAACACAGCAAGTTGTTCTAGCTCCAAAACAGCTTCAGGCCTAAACCCACTCTTTTGAACCCAAATAATGTAGCCGACAATCTCGCCATCGCTTTCAGCAACAAAGTTAAGAAAGCGTGGCGCAGCATTTAAGTTACATTGTAACCAATTTTTTGAGTTTTGCTGTCGAACAAAAGTAGCTTGGTGAACTAAAGCCGCTCCATCGAGGTCGGCTTCTGTCATAAAACGAACTTGGGCCATGCTGCTACTCATTCTCAGAATTAGGACGCGTTTTACAGTGTAAAATGGCTCTCTCTAGAAGTTCTAATGCCGAGCTATCTGCTTCTGGAAGCTTAGCGTCCGATTGACCTAACGGCTCAACACGGCTACCCCACTTAATATGGCCTGCCCCCCAAGTTAAACCGGCACCGAATGCCGCCACAAGAATGTTTGAGTTAGGTTTAACAAAGCCTTGCTCTAACGATTCACACAATGCAATCGGCACAGTCGCAGCCGATGTGTTGCCGTAGTTTTGAATGTTCACAAACGCTTTCTCACGTTCAATGCCCGCCATATCACACAGAGTTTGAATAATTCGGATGTTCGCTTGGTGCGGAATCACAACATCGATGTTTTCAGTTGAGATGCCAGTGCGACTCAATACTGTATGTGCTGCAGCGCCCATTCCTTTCACTGCACGCTTGAAGATCTCTTTACCAACGAAATCAAAATCCCAGTAACCGTTATCAGCAGCAAAGCGGTCCATAGACGTACCGAATTTTGGTACTGCTAGAATGTCACGGCCCTCTGCGTCACAACCGATTTGAGCTTCTTGTAAACCCACTTGTTCTTCAGTACGCGATAAAACCACAGCGCCAGCGCCATCACCGAATAGAACCGCAGTATCACGCTTGGTCCAGTCGATGAAGAATGAAAGACGCTCTGCACCCACAACGATCGCATTGCGGTAGTTGCCCGCTTGAATCAATCGAGTTGCTGTTTCAACACCGTAGATAAAGCCTGTACACGCTGCATTAAGGTCAAAAGCTGCTGCGCTCTTGATGCCTAAGTTCTGTTGAACTTTAGACGCGGTATTTGGAATAAGAGAGTCTGGACTGCACGTCGCTACGATCACAAGATCGATATCTTCGGCTGTTAAACCAGCACACGCCATTGCATGTTGAGCAGCAACGGTCGCTAGCTCAGAGGTATTTACATGACTGATACGACGATTTTCGATACCAGTTCGAGTACGAATCCACTCGTCAGACGTATCAATGAAAGTGCTTAAATCATCATTGGATAGCACGGCTGGTGGCAGACACTTTCCCCAGCCCGTAATTTCAGCGTAAAATTTTGTCATCATTTACCTGTTTATTGTTTGTTTTTATTTGAGTATCTTATTCTTGTTTTAAACAGTATAAGCGTTCCGTACATGATTCGTAAATCGCGTTAGGCACGGAGACGCAATAAAAAGAGAAAGTTATGTCTACATTCAACACACGTTGCCCTTCTTGCGGTGGCGTAAACCGAGTTCCTTCAGAAAGAATTTCAGAAAGCCCTACTTGTGGTAAGTGCAAAAACGCACTTCTAGACGGTGCACCAATCGAAGGTACGTCACTGAATTTCCAATCAATTTTGAACAGTTCACAGCCTGTCGTTGTCGATTTTTGGGCGACATGGTGCAACCCATGTGTAGGTTTCGCACCTGTATTTAGCGATGTCGCTAAAGAGCGCGCTGGCGATGTTCGATTTGTTAAAATTGATACCGAAGCTCAACAGCAACTGGCGGCTATGTATCAAATCAGAAGCATCCCAACGGTGATGGTGTTCAAGAACGGTCAACGTGTTGATACGATTAACGGTGCACTGCCAAAAGGTCAATTTGATCAGTGGCTTAATCAAGCACTAACTAAGTAATACTATTGGTTAAGCTATTGATTTAGCATTACTTAATTCTAAGTAAGCACACAAAAATAGGTTAGAGAGTCTTACCAAATCAAGACTATCTAACCTACTGTTTTATTTATGGTTATCACTTAACTTCTTGAATAAAACTACAGCTTCGCCTTTCGCTTGAATATTAGATTCTTGCTTGCCAAACCCGTATTGCTGTTTGATTTGATCTGCGACTTTCTCAGCAATCATAATGGTTGGTGCATTGGTGTTTGCCCCAATCAGTGTCGGCATCACAGAAGCATCAATGACTCTCAAATTATCCAATCCATAAACTTTGAGATCTTTATCTACCACAGCTAAAGAATCGCTACTAGGTCCCATTTTACAGGTCCCGATCGGGTGATACTGAGTGTCTGCACGATTGCGAATATCTTGCTCGATAGCCTTGTCATCACTGGCGTCCACAGGGTAGAAAGCATTGCCTCGGATATCATCAAACGCGGAACTCTCTAACATTTGATACTGCTTCTTCCAGCCCTTAATCATGATCTCCATGTCTTCAGGATGACTGAAAAACGCAGGATCGATCTTAGGCGGATCATAGGGATCATTACTATTGAGCGTTACGGTGCCGTAGCTCTTCGGTCGCAATAAGGTGACATGAGAGGTAAAGCCATGACTGGTATGAATTTTTCTAGCATGGTCATCTACAACAGCGACCACAAATACAAACTCTAAATCCGGTACAGCGATATGATCTTCGGAACAGAGAAAGCCTATTCCCTCTGCAAAATTACTGCTCATTTTACCGCGGCGTTCTTTGTGCCATAGTGGTAAGGCTTTGGTCATTTCAGAGGCCATTTGCAGCGAGATACCAAAAGTTTCACGCTTTTCACTGCATTTATACGAATGTACTAAGTCGATATGATCTTGAAGGTTCTTGCCCACTCCAGGTAATTCATGAACCTGTTCGATTCCATGTGTCTCTAGTTCAGTTTGAGCACCGACACCAGACAGTAACAGCAATTGGGGAGAACCAAACGCGCCAGCGGAAAGAATCACTTCTTTGTTGCATCGTATCTGATAACGCTTTCCGCTAGAACCATATTCAACACCAATCGCCTTCTTGCATTCAAACAAAACCTTATGTGTGGTGGCTTTAGTCACGACCGTGAGATTCGATCGTGAAAGGTTTGGCGTTAAGTAAGCCTTGGCAGCACTGCATCGTTCACCATTCAGCTGTGTTACCTGCGTCGGCATCGCCCCAAACTGAGCAGCGCCGTTAATATCCTCATTGCGAGGTACACCTATCGATTCACACGCCGTTAAATAACGTTCCAACATAGGGCTTGGCGATCTAAGATTGGCCACATTAAGAGGACCACCTTGGCCATGGAACTCATCTTGGTGGACTTCGTTGTTTTCTGCTTTCTTAAAGTAAGGCAAACAGGATTCATAGTTCCAGCCAGCATTGCCCAAGCTTTCCCATCTATCGTAGTCATAGCGATGTCCACGAGCGTACATCATGGCATTGATAGAGCTAGAACCGCCAAGTGTCTTACCTCTAGGCTGATAGCCTTTACGACCGTTCAAACCCGGCTGTTCAACCGTTTCGAATGCCCAATTATTGAGTTTGGTTGGCATCATCGCCACCACGCCAACGGGTGTGTGAATGAATGGGCTGGTGTCTTTACCACCCGCTTCTAACAAGCAAACCGTCACATCAGGATCTTCCGACAGCCGAGAAGCCATCACACACCCAGCTGAACCACCGCCAACAATAATAAAATCATAACTATCCATTTGCCATCTCCGCTATTTCTAGTGGGTGTAACTCACGCTTCAAGATTTTTCCGGTTGCTGTCATGGGTAAGGCTTTACGAATGAATACCTTACGCGGGTATTTGTAGTCGGCGAGTTGCTCACGACACCATGCTATCAAGGCGGCACTATCACATTGCGTATGTTCGTGAAGAACCACATGCGCGTGGATCTCCTCGCCTAAATGTTCATGATGCTCGCCTACCACCGCGACCATTTCGACATCGGGGTGACACATCAACACTTCTTCGACTTCACGTGGATAAACGTTGTACCCACCACGAATAATCATGTCTTTAACACGGTCAACAATGAACAAATTGCCATGCTCATCGACGCGACCGATATCTCCCGTTAAGAACCAACCATCACGAATAGATTCAGCTGTCGCCTCTGGCCTTTGATAATAGCCTTTCATCACACTTGGGCTTTTAATGCAGACTTCGCCGAGTTCACCCATAGCGACAGAGTTGCCTTGTATATCAGTAATCTTGATGAGGTGGCCACATAAAGGCTGACCGACACTACCCGATAAACGATCGCCATCAATATGATTAAAGGTCGCAACCGGCGCCGTTTCCGAGAGCCCATAACCTTCTAAGACTGGTAATTCAAAACGAGATTCAAACTGTCGTATAACCTCAAGCGGCATAGAAGCACCGCCAGAAACACCTAACCTCAAGCTGTGTTTAACCTGTTCAGAGCGTTTGCTTGTGTTTTCTAAACTATCAGAAGACTCTTCTCCCGCCTTTAATAGCGCGATATACATAGTAGGAACACCCGCAAACACGCTGACTTTATGGCTAATGATCTGTTCAATAACCAATGACGGTTCAAAACGAGGAATCAACACCATGGTGGACCCTGTTAGCACACTCGCGTTCATCATCACCGTCTGACCGAAGCTATGGAATAAAGGCAGTGTAGCCATTGTGGTGTCGCTGTACTCCAATCTCATTAGATACTGTGACGACATCGCATTGGTTTGCATGTTGGTGTGGGAAAGCTCAGCCCCTTTTGGTTGACCCGTCGTGCCAGAGGTATAAAGGATCACAGCGGTATCATCGCCATGACAAGCCACAGACTCAAAAGGAGTAAAAGGTTGTGCCAACCAATCAGCGATTGATTCATGCTCCTCATTACTTTCTAAAGTAGTGTCTGTGTTTGTTGGGATAGGCATCTCGACAAAGTGTTCACAGTGGTTTGCCTGCTCAAAACCTTGTAAACCATAGCGACCAATGGGAAGCTCTTCACTGCCGTCAAAACATAAATAGGCCTTCGCGTTAGAGTCATTAAGGTGATAAGCGATCTCTCTGGCCTTGAATAGCACGTTCAAAGGCACGACTACACAACCCGCTTTTAGAATCCCGTAATAGGCTATCGGAAAGTAAGTCACGTTCGGGCATGACAACGCTACCTTATCTCCGTTCTGCAACCCAAGTCTTTTCAAGTTAGCAGCCACGTTTCCAGAAAGTTGTTCTAACTGAGAAAAACTGATTTCATCCGATCCCATACGCAGAGCGGCTTTAGTTGGAAAAAGCGAAGCGCTACGCTCCAAATTAACAGCAAGATTGTGCATCCATGATCTCCTTGTGCGGCTTAGACCTGTTTGTGACGGTCACCGTAGACGTTCTAATCGTTGTAATAAGTCTCTTTCTTGTCATCACGAGCCTGCACATTGGTGTGTCATGTAGATAAGAGTCGTTATTGAGCAAAATGTTTGAGACGCTCCAATGTGCAGCCCAATAAATTACAACATTTCGATAACATTTCGAACAGGTTTCAAAAAGACAAAAACCGGTGATATTCGGACACAGCCTGCGCTAGCCCAATAAAACCTTGCACACATAAACCAAAATTTGGAACAAGCTTGCGAAAGTGAGAACAAGCAACAGGCGTAAATGTTAAAAGTTCGGTTAAGATATCGATATTCAACAAGAGGCAGCTTATGGAATACACCGCAGTTTACGAACCCGACATGCAAGCATTCGGCATTCTGGATCTTCAGTTGCTGCATCGTTACCTGTCGCCTGTTCTCAGTATCGAAGAGTTGCTCGAAGGAAGTAACATCGATGCTCTCCAACTCAACACACCCGATACACACATCACTTTGGCGCAAAAGCTTGCTGTGTTCAGTAATGCGTTAGCGAATTCCAACGAAGACGGATTGGGGCTTAAAGTTGGCCAACAAGCGAGGTTCAGCGATTTCGGCGTGCTCGGTTATGCGGTGTTTAGCAGCGAAACACTACTCGATGCCTTTTTAATCGGGTTTAAGTATCTGCAACTTGCTGGCCCTGTCCTCAGGAAAACCATGTCTGTAGAAGACAACATTGGTTACTTTCGCGCAGAGCAACTTATCGAACTCGATTCTTTACTGCCCTTTTGTTGTGAATACTGGTTCTCGGCGATACACAGTTTGTGCGAAGAGGTCTTACAGCAGCCCTTTCCTTCTCAAGTGATCCGCTTCCCCTATCCAAAACCTGAATACGGCGATCTATACACAGAGATTTTCCGCTGCCCGGTTGAATTCAATAGTGACCGGCTTGAATGGGAGTTCGACGCAACCACCTTGTATTCATCTCTTCCTACCGCCAACCCCATCACTTTACAGATGTGCTTAAAATCGTGTGATGACATGTTGGCAAAAGTCAGTGCACCCAGTAGCCTCAAAGAGAAAGTCTCTCAGATGCTGATTGAAAGGCCAGGATGTTACCCTTCTATAGAATCCATTTCTTCAGAACTGGGCATGTCTTCTCGAACTCTGCGTCGTCACCTGAAAGCAGCCGATACCAGCTACCAGAAGATACTGGACCACGTTCGTTTTCACCTTTCTCGACACTACCTTTCTTCAACTCAAATGAGCATTGAAGAGATATCTGAGCGCGTTGGGTTTTCAGACAGCGCTAACTTTCGACATGCCTTTCGTAAGTGGAGTGGAAGCTCGCCACGTCAATACCGTAAAGAAACGGTCTAACACTTAAAATCCCACTCAATCCAAATCATAAAAAGACAATCACGCTGCAATCTTTTTCTAAATTAAACCACCAATGAACAACGGCTTAACGACTTTTTGCCCGCATAAAATCTCGCCAAACCACCAAATATCGCAACCGTATTTTAGTTTAGTTGGTCGATAAATTTCTTTTATCTTAACGACCATTTTTATTTGTTTTACCCAATTCAGTTTCTCCCCCATAGTCGCGGAAAATTCATCGTTTCTTTTACTATCAGAGGCTCCTGCATTGGACAACATCCAACCAACAACTCGCATAACTGTTCCTGTTATTGCATTGTCTTTTTACGCGATCGCTTCAGGCTACTTAATGAGTTCATTACCATTAATGCTGTCTGAGTATGGCTTAGACAAAGATCTATCGAGTTGGTTGGCGAGTGCATTCTATGCAGGTCTACTGGCTGGTACATTATTGATTGAACGTGCCATTGCGCGTGTTGGCCACAAAGATGCGTTCGTCATCGTATTGAGTGTGTTCATCGCAACGATCCTTGTATTGCCATTGATCCCACACCAAGCAGTATGGCTACTAGCTCGCTTTGTGGCTGGTGTGGCGGTTGCAGGTATCTTCGTGATTGTAGAGTCTTGGCTAATGAGCGGTGACGAGTCACAACGCGCAAAACGTCTCGCTATCTACATGTGTTCACTGTACGGCGGTTCTGCAGTTGGTCAGCTTGGTATCGGTTACTTAGGTATTACTGGTGGCGTACCTTTCATCGCAATGTTCACCCTTCTGTTTGGTGCGATCATTGTGCTGATGTACGGACAAGCAACTCCACCACAGATCCACGATGCGCAATCTTTGTCTTTAAAGCAGATCAGCAAATTAAGCCACAGCGCGCTAATTGGCTGCATTGTTTCCGGATTAACGCTAGGTGCGATTTACGGCTTGATGCCAGTTGAACTTGCTCAACGTAACATTGCACACGAAGACATTGGTGGTTTGATGGCTTTGGTTATCATGGGTGGTATGGCTGTACAGCCGATGGTGACTTGGTTATCTCACCACGTAGGACAAGTGTTATTAATGGCTCTGTTCTGCCTGCTAGGGGTTGCAAGCATTGGTGTGCTGACTATCAATCACGATTTCTACGTACTAGGCATGAGCTTGTTCGTATTAGGCATGGCCACATTTGCGCTATACCCAATCGCGATTAACTTAGGTTGCCGTAACCTTGACCCAAGCTACTTGGTGTCAGTGACTCAAATCATGCTACTTTGCTACAGCATCGGTTCTGTTGCGGGACCAATCGTTGCAGACAGCTTTATGGATTCACAAGCAGGATTGTTCACTTACCTGTTCGCGTCTCTACTTGCTACAACGATCTACATGTTGATTGCTAGCCTAAAGCGCTCTCACCTACAGATTGCAGGCGAGTAAGCTTAAATAGACAGACACTAGATGCGTGTCATTAGGGCTCCGAGTTCAGACTTTATGTCTAAGCGAAGGGCTCTTTTCAACTCATGCCTATATGTAACCTTCTTCTCCCACACTTCTCATTTCATCGTGCAAGGCTAACCAAGAAGTCGATGGCTCTTTCGATATTGACTGGGTGACAAACCGAAATGCTTTTTGAAACGATGCGAAAAGTTATAAGGATCCTTGTAGCCTAAGCGATTAGCAATCATAGAAACTGACCAATCTTGATATTTCAGTAGACTGGTGGCTTTGTCCATGCGTAATTGAATCAATTTACTGCGTGGTGAGAGGTTGAATAGCGTCTTGGTGACTCTATTGAGTTGCTCTTCACTGATAAACACTCTTTCAGCCATCCCTGCCACTGTCCATGGCTGATGCAGACTACTTTCAATTTCGTTATAGAGCGCTTGAACACGTGCAGTGGTGCCGGTCGACTTAGGCTCAAACCCCGTCAATGTTCGGATAATTTCACTCAAGAGTAACTTACGGTAACTGGCTCTACCGCCTATCTCAAAGTAAACCAAGTTCATTAATGACCAGATCTGCTCACACTCTCCAAAAGGCACAATCCCCTGTCCTAAACTTGCTATGTGCTGCCATTGCTTGGTGTCAGGCGTCAGCATCCACGCCATTTTCCAATAATTATATTGAGGATCGAGTTCAAAACGAAATGGGGTTTCAGCAGGAAGCACCACGAGTGTATAAGGTGTAATCGCTTGGACCGATGTTGCGGTTGTTAGAATGCCGCCACCTTCCATAGTGAAAATCAACGTATGAACATTAACGGATTCGCGCTCAACCCAGTAGCCATCATATAGCTTCGCCATGCCGCCCATATAGACACCAAAGCTTTTCATCTCTGGAATATCTTCAACGGTCAAAAAACGTTCTTTGCACTGTTCAGCGAGAAAAACATCATCATGCCAAGTTGATTTTGGTCTCATTGAATCAATGACGGATTCGCACAGGTTTTGTTGTTTTTTAAACATGTTGTTACTTCGCTCAAATCACTATAGTTCTGCCATAAATCGGAGAGCTTATGACAACTAACATCAACCCTAACTCATCTATGAATAACAAGCCAGAGAGCATCTTACCTCGTATCGTTAAACTGGGTTTACCTGTTGCTTTACAAAGTGCGCTTGTCGCTATTCTTGCCCTTGCTGACGTATTAATGGTCAGTGATTATGGTATGGAAGCAGCTGCGGCTGTGGGAATTGCATCAAAATGGCACTTCGTTGCTATTATGATTATGGCAGGGTTGGCCTCAGCAAACGGAACATTAGTCGCTCAATACTGGGGAAAGAACGACCGAAAAAGCGCGCGAACGGTATCATCTATCGCAATGGTGTTTGGCTTAAAAGTTCTGCTGCCTGTTACTGCAATCATCACTCTTGGTTCTCAGTTTTTAATGATGTTGCAGACCAGCGATCAAACCGTGATTGAACTTGGCGCGACTTACCTGTGGTATGGATTCCCTGTCCTTCTGCTGACTCACATTGTGGTCGTGGTAGAAGCAAGCATGCGCTCATCAGGTGACACCGTAACACCACTATTGCTTGGTGCGGTCACGATTGCCCTCAACATCGCACTTAACTTCGTACTCATTAAAGGTGCCTTCGGTATTCCAGCGATCGGCGTTGCAGGTGCGGCATTGGCAACCACTTTAGCGCGCTTGATTCAAGTGGGTTTGATGTATGGCTATATGCGCATGCGTAAACACTGGTTGTTAACCACGCCTAGCTCACCACATCGTCCGTCATTATGGTTGTCTTACCGTCGTATTGCTTTGCCACTAACGATGAATGCCGTGTTATGGGCAATGGGTACTATGGCATACCAAATGATCTTCGGTCACATGGGCACAACGGAACTTGCTGTGTTCTCTATGCTCGCGCCTTTTGAGTCGCTGTGTTACTCGATATTCTTTGGTATTTCTGTAGCGTGTTCCGTGTTGCTTGGTCACTCACTCGGTCGTGATGAGTTTGATGACGCTATGAGTATGGGTCTGACGTTCATCAAAGCCGTGGTTGGTTTTGGTGCGGTTGTAGGCTTGCTATTGTTTATGGGTAAAGAGCACGTTCTGTCATGGCTAAACCTGACCAAAGACGCTTTATACCCGCTTGCTTCACCTGCGATGATGATCATGTGCTTTGCGGTCGTGATTCGCATGCTCAACATGGTGATCATTAACGGTATTATTCGTGCTGGTGGTGATAATGTGTTCTGCCTTCGCATGGATTTCATCGCGATGTGGATGGTGGGCATTCCAGTATGTGTTTACGGCGCGTTTGTCGCTGGATGGGACTTTAAATACATCTATGGTCTAATGTTGGTAGAAGAAGTCGTGAAATTGACCATCTGTTCACACCGTTACTTGAGCCGACGCTGGATCAACAACCTAACGGTGACCTACGAAGAGCCTCAAGCGGCGTAAGTTTCAGTTACCTGGCTATATTCAAACTTAGATAAAACGTATCTACATAAAAAAGGTCTGAGAAATCAGACCTTTTGCATTTCTTTAGAAATTACTTTAAAGCGCCACTTACTTCTTGTTCATTCGGATATGGCGGTTTGACACATTCGGCAACGGCTTTTCAGGCACTTTCCGTTTCTCATGAATCAGATGTCGAATCGCTAATATCGGATGCTTAAGTAGCATTCTTGGCCCGGCATAGCGCATCACCAATCGCATTTGCTCTTTCGGGTCTAGTTTATAGCAATGAATCGGACACTTATTACAGGTCGGTTTTGCTTCGCCATAAGGACATCTATCCAGTCGTGTTTCGGCGTAACGCAACAGTTGCTCACACTCCTCACATAACGCGTTATTCTGACGAACTTCACCGTGGTGATCTTTGCAATAGATGTGCACCATCGCAATAACGGTTTTGTACTCCGTTGCGAGCTCACCTTGTAGAATATTGTTATGTTGGAACATGTTTTAATTACCTAATGAGAAACCGTACAGGTTGAGATTAACGCTTTCGCTTACCACATCTTCAACTCGCTCGAACACAAAGCCTAACTTAGTCAGTAGTGTGATACTTCGAATGTTATCAGAGGTAGTGATGGCAACTAAATGATCGATATCAGCATTCTGCTTAGCTTGTTCAATTATCGCCTCCGCGGCTTCTTGGGCAAAGCCTTGACCATAAAACTCAGGAGCAAACCCGTAGCCAATATCATGCGACGCTAAGGTGTCTCTTTTTATTAATCCGCAGATACCAATTGGCGTTGAAGTTTCTTTGATTTCAACCATCAACAAACAGACACCCTTCTCTTCATGCATCTTAAGAATGTTGTTTTCAATGTACTCGACAGCCTTTTCAGTGTTGTTGATTTCCTTATCACCAATGTAACGCAGGAAATCTTCTGAGCTGTATAGTCGTTGAATAAACGCCGCATCTTGAGGTGTGATCATTCTTAATCTTAAACGTTCGGTCTCGACTGACTGCATAGTGATATTTTCCTTGCTGAATACCATGTAAATATTGAGTTCTAGAGCTAAAATGATTATCCTCCACCGCCTAAACTAAATACAAGGCTATGCAGCAATGAACCGTAAGAAAAAAATCAATCAAATTCTAAAAAAGAAGCAGAAACAGGCGAATTCTAAACTGCATAGTAGCAACAAGCCTCGCTACATCTCTAAAGCTGACCGTGCAAAAATGGAAGCTGAAGAACAAGCGAAAGCAGCTCAAGAGCAAGCTGAAGGTTCAGTAGAAGCAACTGTTGAAGCTGAAGAGACAAAAGCTGCAGAGTAAGTTTATACTCGCAGTCCTCTTGTCTGACACTCTTTTCAGAGCCAACAGACAAGAACAAAAAAGCAGCCTCAAATTGGGCTGCTTTTTTGATCCTACCATTTTTAATCGCGCTGGTTAGCCTTTGAATGGCTGCACTTCCCAACGGGCAAACGGTGCTTTTGCGTTGATTCCCGCTCTGCCCCAACGATCAACAGAATCCACTACCAAGATACGCTCATTCGGTACCAATGATTTAATCAAGTTGCTTGGCTTTTTCGCTGTAACTAACCATAGAGCATCATCTTCCGAAAACATCTCTTTAAGCTTGGCTTTGTCCTGCTCTGTCCATTCCAGTTCAGCTTTGAACATGCGTTCTTCAACAAACAGTTGGCTGCCAGAGGCGAAATCTTCCAAGCTTTCTGAAAGCAACAATACTGAATCTACGTCATTGTCGAGCAATACTGCTTGCTGCTTATTGATCAGTTCACGAACATCCAACATCACACGTTGTAAGTTGCTATCAATCGTTTCAGCTTGCGCAGGCCACAACAACTTAAAGTCGTCAGCCACAATCGCCGCCATACGTGTTAAGTTGGTCGGGTTTAACCATGCGTATTTAGACACATCACCATTCGACAATGTAAGCGCAGCAACGCCTTGTGCACGCGGTGTAATCGCTTGAGCGGCATCAACCTCAACTAAACGGATATTGCTTTGTCTTGCGTATACAAACGTAGGGTCGGCTTGCCAGATCGATGACAACGTTACCGCAACGGTCGCCTTTTCACCCGATTGAAGCACTTTACTCGCACCCTTGGTACCAAACCAATTCGGCAGACGGTCAATACCGTAGCGCTTAGGTGGTAGATATTCGGTCGTAATGTCCGTGCCTTTGGTTAGCTCTGTCGCCAATGCATAAGTCACAGGTGTACTGGTTAGGATGTCTTCTGCATTCACGTTCAGTGACATCACAGAACCAGCCATTAATACACTACCAAGTACACTCACTTGAGCCGTTGCTTTTACTGAGCTAGCGATACGATTCATTAAACAAGTCATGATTACGCCTTTCTTACAATTCGGTATAGCGTTGCTGCTAGGAAAAACGTTGCAGAAACGATGATGATTGAAGCGCCCGATGGCACTGGCAGTTTGAGTTCCATAGGCAACACGGTTCCAACCAAACATGCGATGGTTGCGAGTAATGCCGACAAGAGAACAAAGCTCCCCATACGTTTAGTTAACAATCGAGCGGTCGCACCTGGAATCAACAATAACGCACCCACTAGAACTGCACCTACGATCTTCACGGCCGCAATTGTCACTAAGGTGATCATCATGACAAACAAGTAATCGTAAAAGCTGGTGTTGTAACCACGAACCTTAGCTATATCAGGGCTGATACAAGTCAGGAGAATGCGGTTGAATGTCGGTATCAAGAGCAAGATGATGATCGCGCAACTACCTGCGAGAATCGCTAAGTCTTGGTCTGTTACCGTCAGAATCGAGCCAAACAGTACGTTTTCAAGCATGTGGATATTGATCTTACGAGCAACATACATCAGTAACGCCGCACCCACTGCCAGTGCTAAAGCAAGGAAAACGCCAACTAAAGTATCGTATGGCACATTGGTTCTGTTTCTTACAAAGTGAAGAAGCAGCGCGAAGATCATACAGAAGCTAAACAAACCAATAATTGGGTTTTCTGGTGGCTCGCCAAGCAAAACACCAATAGCGATACCGGTTAACGCTGCGTGGCCGACGGCTTCTGAGAAGAAAGCCAGACGCTTGGCAATCACCAAAGTACCCAGACCACCTAACAGAGGACCAAGTAGTAACGCTGCAACCAAAGCATTGACCATGAAGGCATACATGAAACTGTCTGATAACCAGCCCGCTTCAACACCACTTACGGCAAGTTGTCGTAGCCAATCCATTACGCAACCTCCTTCGGTTTGTTCATCGCAGCACCACTGCTGTAATGCTGGAATAAGCTTTCAATCTTACTTGGATGTAGTACCTGTTCGTGTGGACCACTATCAACCAAGAATCGATTCACAACATGTACATTGGCTTCAAGGCGACGTACTGCGGTTACATCGTGGTGAACCGCAAGGATCGTGCGACCCTCGTCAACACATTCACGAATCAGCGATTCAAGATAACGAACGCCCTGCTCGTCCATACCCGTGGTTGGTTCATCCAACACCAGTAGACTTGGGTTATCTAATAGCGCTTGGGCAAACAGCACGCGTTGCTGCTCACCACCCGATAACTGTCCCATGCGGCGGTCGCTACGAGTAGCCATACCAACGCGATCTAATTGTGCGAGTGCAAGATCCAATTGCTTAGACTTACGACGCCAAAATAGCGGAATTCGAGTTTGGTTAAGCAACACGAAATCCATGACCGTCAAAGGCAAGCTCGATTCGAAGGTCGCTTTTTGTGGAACATAACCGATACTTGGCTTTTCTGGCCAATGAATATTGATTTGCCCAGAGAAAGGCGTCAAACCAAGAACAGAGCGTAGCAGAGAGGTTTTACCACCGCCGTTTGGCCCCATGATTACATGGCACTCACCCGCTTTAAGTTCTAGTGAGATATCGTCAAGAATGACGTTGTTGTCGTATTGCAGACCGAGTTGATTGATTGAAATCGATGGACCTAACATTATGCGCTCCCGCTTTTAGCTTGGTTCGCCGTCGCAAATTTCATTGCTTCGATTAACGTCTCAAGGTTCTTTTTCATCTCAACTTCGACTTTATCGTCTTCATATTCACCGTGCGTCATGTGAGAAAAACGATAAAGCTGAACGCCTGTTTCCGCTTCAATTGTGTCAACAAAACGGTTTGGCATGTTTAACTCGTAAAACAGAACATCAATGCCTGATGCGCGGATCTTCTCGATCGTCTCTTGCAGTTGACTAGCACTTGGTTCAACACCGTGTGCAGGCTCGATTACTGCCGCAACATCCACACCAAACTCTTGAAGGATGTAGCCATAAGCATTATGTGTAGTCGCGACCTTCATACCTGAAGTATCTAACTCACCTAATGACAACATCGCATCGCGCTTCATAAAGCGAAATTGCTTTGCGTATTTACGTGCATTCTTACGATAAAAAGCCGCGTTGTCAGGGTCGAGCTTAGAGACCTCACTCGCGATGGTGTAAACCTTTTGAATTGTTGTCGAAAGCCCAACAAAGGTATGTGGGTTAACGGCACCTTGACCAACAGACTGACCAACAGACTGACCAAGAGCAGGAAGTAGAGGCACTTCTTTGTTTGCTTCGATCACGACTAGGTCATCACGTTGCGCGGCTGAAATCACTTTAAGCGCGAAGTCATCGTGACCAATACCGTTTACCACGATGGCGTCCATCTGGCTCAATCTCTTCAAGTCGTTCGGTTGTGGCAAGTAGTTATGCGGATTAAAGCCGGCATCAACCAAAGGAAGGATGTTCACTTTGTCGCCTACTACTGCTTTTACGTAGCTGTAGTAAGGTTGAAGCGTGATACCAATCGTCAGCTTGTTGCTGTCGATCTTATATTCTTTTGCCAATGCATTGGGTGCCATGAACACCGCTAATAACGACATGAACAGAGTCATAATTCGCATAGTAATTCTCTTATTATTAGTGAGCATCGCTTTCATGATGCTGTTCAATTTCTGATTCGTTCACGACCATTTTCCAACCCGTAGACTCTAGCGTGTGTTGGTCAAAAGTAGCGGGCTGTTTCGCTACACCGCCCAAGAAGATCCAGATTTCAGGAGAAACGCTGTTCGCATTTAAAATAAAGGAATCCGCAAAACCATGATCGGTAGGCGTAGCTTGTTCACTTGGAGTAGAAAAGTAATAACCACGCTCGTCCAGTACCCAAGCATGAGAACCTTTGCGCTTCCAACTCTGATCTTCTACAAACGGGGCAACCCATTCATCTTTAAGTGATGCAACACTCGGCCATTCACCATCTGAGTCCATGCGCAGGTCACGGATTTCTTCATGCGCTAAACGCAGCTCTGATAGCATCGCCAAGTTTTCTTGTTCAACATCAGTCACTAGAATTTGATGATCAAGCACTGCTTTAACGTGGGATTCAGCCTGATGAAATGGGATTGCGACAGTTGCAAAGCAAAGGATGAACACAATGATCAGTCCTACCCATTTGCCCTCTCTGCCGCCCGTATCAGCACGTACGCTTTGAATCATCATTTTTCACTGATCTCTACAACATCAACTTCAACTGGAAACTCATGACCTGAATCGAACACAAGGTAGAACTCAGTGTCAGGATGTGGGAATTCAACGATAGAACGATTATCTGTCATCTCTTTTGCAATCAAGTTGTCTTCGTAATCGTACATCTCAACTGCGTAATCAATCGCTTTGCTGCCATCCGAATAACCCGCTTCACAAGCAACAGTCTTACCTTCAAACCAGCAGCTCATCAGTGGAAAGTGTGCTTGCGCAGGTAATGCAGCGAAACCAAGTCCCAATGCTAAGCAAGGAGTCATTAAAGCGTTAAGTTTTGTTTTTATTGTCATGGTTCGTACCCTAGCCACAGTGCAAATTCTCAGAAGTAAACTGAGCGATAAAGGGCTCAAATGAGCCCTTAAGTTTTTTTGATTCTTAATCAGGGATCTAGCCCCGATATCACAGACTATTGAAGCAGCGCTTCGAACGTTAGGTGAACGTTCGCGCTTGCTTTGTCTGCCAGTGGGTTGTCAATCAACTCACCTTTGTAGTTCGCTTTCATTACGTAACGACCTGCTACGTCTGGAGTAAACGTGATGTCACCGTTCTCATCACTCACCACATCAATCTGCTCTTGGTGGTTGCGGTAAAGCGTACCTTCACGAGTAATCTCCGCTTTCACGTCTTTCTGGATTTCACCGTTGTAGAAGAACTGGAATGTCACAGGTTCGCCTTCAACGATATCTGAAGGGTGTGTCACAGGCTTCATTTCTAGAAGCTTGCCTTCAATTTTGAACACTGAATCCGTTGGCTTACCTACCGTGATGTAGCTTTCTGCACGAGTGAAGCTGATCTGCGTTACCACGTCACGTGATTTTTCAGGCAGAACTGAGTCACGCTCAGCTTTGTTTGCTTTAATCCACTTCACCGTGTCACGGCGACCCGCTTTGTATTGCGTGTAGTAAGACGGCTGGTTGTTGATCGCCACTTTGTGTGTACCTTCTTCTTCAAAATAGAAGTCGAAGATTGAACGACGCTTGCCACGAATAACGAAGTTAGGACGCTCGCTGCGGCCATCTGGCATGATGACATGAGCATTTTCGCTGCCAGCAGGCTTATCAAAAACAAACGTACCGTGAGACGCAGTCACGTCGAACGTTAGCCAATCACCACCTTCTTTAGATACAGTAAAGTGAGATGGCAAAATCCAACGTGGGTGAGCTTGTGCCGTTGTCGTTGCTGCTAGGCCGAATGCCATCACACCCGCTAGAGCAAGTGCTTTGATTTTTGTCTGTTTCATCATGTTCAATTCCATTATTTATAATTGTTAGCCGTGTCGCTCTATCTGAGCCTACGATGACCACTGTCTATTCTGTTCAGCTTGGTTTTAGTTCGTACTTACTAGTTACTGTTCGCACTTACTATTTAGCGATGTAGTTCAGGGTGATTTCACCCGTCTCTTCCGTTGCTTTTAATTCGTAAGATACGTTTGAATCTGTGAGTGATACTTTTTGGCGAAGGTAGTTACGGCCACCATGTTCACGAACCACTTCGATATGAACCGTGTACTCGCCTTGTTCTAGTGCTTGGCCATCATCACTCTTACCATCCCAAGCGAAACGGTACTTGCCAGCTGGACGCGTTGCGGATGTCACAGCGTCAACAAGATCACGATCGTAACGGCCAACCTTTCTCCACCAGCTGCGTAGATCTTTCAGCCATTCATCTTTACCGACCCAAAGTTCAATGGTTTTCACTGACTTTCGTTCGCTGTTCTCTACCCACACCGCCACATAGGGACGCGCATACATAGAGGTATCAATCTTTGGAAGCTCGAAGCTCACATCAAGTTTTGCCGTATCAGGAATCGCTTGTGCCATACCTAGGCTTGGCAAAAGAGATAAAGCAAGAAGCGCCTTGCTCCAGTTCATTTTTTTCATGTTTAACAACCTTTTAAATCCGTTTAACCTTTAATTCGTTCTTCAAGCTGATTCATCAACCCACTTCATCAAGCTAATTAAGGGTTAAGGTACGGCGACAAAATAGATAGCAAGCGAGATTGCAGACCCAAACACCGTCCATTTGATGGAAGTATTAAGCGTCTTTTTCTTAGGTAACAGTAAGCACACGCCAGTAAGCACAAAGAAGATCATCAATAGCGCAGTGATATCGATAAACCATTTCCATACTTCACCGCTGTTACGACCTTTATGCAGATCGTTCAACAATGCGATAACGCCGTAATTAGTGGTTTCGACTTCTACAAACTCAGACGTAACGTCAACAAAAACGGAAGCGTTGTAGCCGGGTCCTTTGAAGTCCATAGATACCTCACCGATGAGCAACTCACCATCTTCAATCTCTGCATAGATGTCCAAACCAGAAGGAACGCCGGAGAGGTTGGCTTCTTCGAACAGAAACGTTTCAAAGGCTGTCTCGTCAGCTTTTAAACGGCCGTCTTGGATCGTAAATAAACTAGTAGGAAGCGTTAGCGTAGAGCGTTGGATATTGGGTTGGCTTGATTCAAATAACTCAGGTCGGTTCAGGGTTATACCTGTCACTGAGAAGAAAAGAACCACGAACAGAAGCGCCATAGAAATATAAACATGAAGTCGACGAGCCCATGACTGAACCGCCCTACTTTTTAACGACATACAAACCAATACCTATAAATTTTATGGCGACAATTTAGTTGATAATCATTCGTATTGGCATTCAATTTACATTGTTTACGTTTGCCGAGTGGCGTAAGGAAATTTACATAACATTACATGGGAAGTAATCGAACTGTATGCATATTCTTGCTAACGTGTACTAAAGGGATTTGATTCGTTTTATTAGAGGTTATTGATAACAGGGTCAAAGCTCAAAAAAGCTCAATCTCAACATGCTTGATTGAGATGGGTTTAAGGTAACAGTCGTAGCTTTAAGGATAGAAAGTTGGGACTATTTGATCACTGGTTTGATGATAGCTAATGAAGCTTAAAAGGATTTGAAATGCGTATTTTTGTTTTGGCTTTTGCTGCGCTAGTGACGGCGTGCACCAGTCAAATAATCAGCACGGAAGAACATATTCAAGAATACATCGGTTCAGACATAACCGATGTACAAGAACGTTATCTCACCGAACGGTCACGCCCTATCAGTTTTTGGGCGTCTCGAAACTATGCTTGGATTGAAACCAAGAAACCGTTAGACAATGGTTATACAGTACACGCATTCAAAAACCCTTATCGTGACTGCACCATTAATTGGGTTGCTGATACCAGCGGCGTGATTCAAAGTGCTACGTCCAGCGGCACGATGTGCGAGCCTTAACTGCCGCATTGGAACGATAAAGTTCAAAAAGCTTTAACCGCCAAAATTAAAAAGGGTGTCATTTGAACCATCAAATGACACCCTTTTCTCTATATTACTTTCTCTTGTCTTCTGTTGTGCTATTCGCAGTTAGACGTTGCCGTTATCACTCACTGTTCTTAGCTGAGTCAGATATTTAATCCAACCTTTTGCCTCAGAAGAAGGCTCAATGTTGTTCGCACGTTTCGCTTGAGCAAGAGCATTATCAAGATTCTTTAGCTTGTACCATGAACGTACTTTCGCTAAAGCAACATCAGCTTGCTTGTTCTTGTCTTTCACTTTATCCAAAACAACCAGAGCACGATCGTAGTAACCTTGCTGAACCAGTAATTGAGCCACATTCCAATGATATTGCGTGTCCTTTTTAGACGCTAACGTCCATACTTCAATAGCACTGTCCCACTCTTTCGCTAACTGCCAGTAGGTTGCTTGCTCAGCCAGGAGTTGAACATCGCTGTTCGCATCATCTAACTTACTAATTTCTTGTGCTGCGCGCTCTGGAATGCCACGTTTCGCGTAAAGCTGCGCTAACAAGCGGCGATCTGAGTTCTTCAGCTCAACACCTTGTAGATCAGCCAGTGCTAACGTGTTCAATGCATCACGATTACGATCTAACCTAAGTTGAATACCAACCAGTTGACGCCACCAGTTATCTTTCTCGGGTTGAAGTTCAATCAAGCTTTCCAGTGTAGGAATCGACTGTTTCCACTGCTTTAACTGAAGCTGTGCGCCCAGTTTTAGCGATAGAGGTGATAACTCTGGTTTTGAATTGAACTTGTCGTGATTACCGATGGCCACTAGGACTTTCGACCAGTTTTCAATTTGGTATTCAGCTTGTGCAATTCGCATCCAAAGCGTGTCTTTCTTTTCCTTTTCAGGCGCTGTTTTCACTAACTCGTAGTAGTGCGGAAGCGCGTTTTTAAACTGCTGATCGTTCAACAACAAATCAGCCAGCATACGCTTCGTTATCCAAGCTTGCTCATCGACTAACAAATTCGTATCGACGGCATAAGTGAGCTGCTTAATCGCCGCGTCAGTTTTGCCATCTTGCCAGTAAAAAACACCTAGCATACGAGCTACGTACGCTTTGTCGTAGCCCTTAGAAAGCTCTAAACCTGCTAGTACGTCAATGGCCTGTTTAACCTGTTCATCTTGAGCAAGCTTATGCGCCTTTTGAACACGAATAGCAGTATATTGGGTTAGCTCTTGTGCCTGTGTTGTAAGGGGCATTAACAACAAGCCCACTAATATCCATATATGTTTCATCATTTTGCCAACTTAAACTCTAGTTTCACGGTTTGACCAACCTGAGCTATCGCTTTTCCATCGACGACTTTCGGTTGATATTTCCATTTTTTAAGTGCTCTCATCGCTTCACGTTCAAACATACGACGTGGGTTTGCGTCAGTGACTTGAATGTCAATTGGACGTCCCGTTTCATCGATAGTAAAAGACATAATCACATGGCCTTCAGCTCCACGCTTAAGCGCTTTCGCTGGATAACGAGGCTCTACTCGATACAAAGGCATTGCTTGTTGGTTTGACCCAAAATCAGAGAATGTCGGTGCGTTAATCGCTAAGCCATCAATGGATGTGTTCAAATCCAATGAAGGCAAAGAAGACATCGAATTCAGAGGCGTAACTTCAGCTTGTGACTGAGACGTTTGCGCTTCCGGTGGCGGCTCTGGCATTTCTGGTTTTTCAGGGACTGCACGTTGTCTTCTTTGAACTTCTTGTTCTTGTTCCACCATTACCATGTTGAAACTTAACGTCTCGCTATCGTCTGGTGAACGTTGGTGGCCATTATCGACCATCCAAGCCATGAAAGAAAACAGCGCTAAGCCCAACGCGCCCGCTAGCGGTAAAGCAAGAAATAGGCGAATCATTTATGAAGATCCTCCAAGATCATCGCTTATCAGCAGCAAGCGCAATGTTTTTAACACCTGCACCTTTCGCGGCATCCATCACTTTAACAACAGTACCGTTGTAAGCGTGTTCATCCGCTTGAATAACCAAAGAAGCATCAGGTTGTTCTAGCAACAAGTGCTCTAACGTCGCTTGGACACGTTCAACATCTACGACACGCTTGTCGATGAAAATGTCGTTTGCAGAAGTAATCGCAACAAAGATGCCTGCATCCTTTTGGCTTACTACGTTAGAAGCTTGTGGGCGATTGACTTCCACCCCTGACTCACGAACAAATGAACTGGTCACAATAAAGAAAATAAGCATGATAAAGACAATATCAAGCATCGAAGTAAGGTCTATTTGAGCCTCTTCGTTTTTAGAATGACGTCGACCGAGTCTCATCGTTGACTCCTTAAAGATTTTTCTAATTTCAATTCTAAGCGGTTACATACTTTCGCTAAGCGAGCGTGAACGAACATGCCCGCTAACGCTGCAACCATGCCTGCCATGGTTGGCAGTGTTGCTAACGAGATACCTGAAGCCATCAATTTAGGGTCACTGCTGCCTTGTGTCGCCATAACATCAAAAACAGAGATCATACCGGTTACAGTGCCTAGCAAGCCCAACATCGGGCAAATAGCGACTAACAGCTTAATAAAATTCAAGTTTTGGTTAAGCAAGATACTCGCTTGCCCTAACCAACCTTCACGAATGGCTTTGGCATGCCAAGAAGAGTGATCTTCTCTTTCATGCCATTTCGCTATCCAAGCTTGGCGTTGCTTAGGAAAGTAGAACGCAAGATAAAGCACACGTTCTACCACAAGCACCCAATACACTAGGACGACAGCCGCTAGCCACCACAGGACGAAACCGCCCTGCTCCATAAAGCTTGATAAAGACAGCAGCCAGTCACTCGTTAACCAACTCGCTGGTAATAGAGAACCCGACAAAATATCCATTACGCAGCAGTCCCAACTGGTGAAACAACAGCGTTTGATTCAAAGGTCTTTTCAGCCTGCTCAGCAACAAGACCAATACCTTGCTTCTCAAGAATATTGCGAATGTTTTCTGCTTGAGTGCTAAGAATGTTGTGTGCCAGTAGAAGAGGCATTGCCGCAACCAGACCAAGTACCGTAGTTACAAGCGCCATCGAGATACCACCCGCCATAACTTTAGGGTCGCCATTACCAAACTGAGTGATCACTTGGAATGTTTCGATCATGCCGGTTACTGTACCTAAAAGGCCCAACATTGGTGCTAGTGCCGCCAATAGCTTAAGCATCGATAGACCTTTCTCTAGGTGAGTCTGCTCATCAACTACCGCTTCTAAAAGTCGCAACTCTAACGCTTCAACCGTTTGGTTTTGTTCCTTGTTGTACATCGCAAGAACACGACCTAGTGGGTTATCACCCGCTTGCTCAGGGTTCTTAAGTTGCGCGCGAATTTTCTGGCGTGCGATAGCAAGAGAGACACCACGAACTAATGCGATGATTAGACCAATAGCTAGTAGGCCAAGAATCACTTTACCAACCACACCACCCGCTTGTAGACGGTCAGTTAAACTTGGCGTAAGTGCTAATTGCTCTAGCATAAACCCGCGAGAAGGATCGACAACCACGTTAGATACTTCACCATTCGCTAACGAAGAAAGTGACGCTAACGTTGGACCATTTTGTGGTTGCTTAAGGTAAGCGATCGCATCTTCACGCTGAGTGTTCCAGTTAACATAGCCTTGCTCTGTCACAAGACCAATCGAACCTAGTCGGTAAGCGTCAACCTTGTTTGTATTGCCTTCACCATTAATGAATGCAATTTGAGATTTGCTAAGCTCAGAGCTCGCTTGGATCTGTTCAACCATGCTCATCCACAAACCGGTCAGCTGTGGCATTGAAGGCAGTGATTTAGCATCAATGATTTGATCAACAGTTGCAGTGTGTTCAGCACGATCAACACTATTCACGGTTGAGCTAAGCTCTGCGCCGAGTTCTTTTGCGTTTTGACGAACGACACCGAACAGCTCGCCTAAGCTACCGGTTTCTAAACGCAGCTTCTCTTCTAAGCGAGCAAGCTTGTTTTCGTTATCACTGAACGTTTGAGTCAGAACATCTGTCGCACCTTGGATAGACGTACGCTTCGCTTCAAGCTGAGCTTTGATCGCTTTCAGTTCTTGTTCTGTCTTTTTGAAATCAGCTTCACGCACTACGTTGTGAGAAGCTTGAGTTCGACTCTCTGATTTTGCTTTATTAACTAGCTGAGCCGTCGTATCTGATGCAGAGAAAGCTGAAAATGAAAGTGATGTAATGCAAAGCAATGCTGCTAATGGCTTTAAGTTCATTACTTAACCTCCGCAACAGTTAAAGAAACAGGTAAAGTAATTAGGCTTGGCGCCGCTTGTTGGCTTGCAATGTCGTAAGCTTTATCTAGCTCAGATTTCATTGAAGAATCTAGCTCTTGCCACTGATTTTGTGTTTGATTCCAAGACCAATATTGGCTGCCATTTAGGTTACGAGCCACCAAAGAGATACGACCCAGGTGCAACACGTCAGCTTCAATCGTTCTGTCGTTGCTCAATGCAACGCGGCCTTGGTAAGCACCGAGCTTGATGCCGTAGTCCATCTCGATTTGGTAAGCTTCCAGGATACGACGATACTTCTCAGCATCACTCACATCAGCACGAGTCATCATTGCTTGTAGCTTTTCTACTCTTTCTAGACGCTGTTCTTTCTTAATCGGCACGTCTTTCTCTACCAACTGTTCAAGACCATCGATCATTTGATACATCAATGGCACAACACCTTGGCGTGTGTATTTGATTTCTTCGATCTGCTCTTCAATGCTTTGAGCTTCTTGGTTTTGGCTCTCAACTAATGCAGCAAGGTGATCGTGATAGATTTCTAGGTTTTTAACTTCTTCTTGCAGACGCTCAATCTCAGCTTGCAGCATTAAAGTCGCTTGTGAGCTTTTATCAATAACCTTTTGGCTCGAAGCCGACGCGTTATTGGTCTTGTTTTGAATTGATTGAGCTTGATCCAAGCTGTTTGCCATAGAAGACGTTGCAACCAAACTGATGGCAAGCGCTAGGCTAGTTTTTAAAAGATTCATAATTGTAGTCATTTACTATAGAAGAAGGTCAAATACATTTTATTGATAAATACTATTATTGATAAGCACTCTCATTATCATTAAAAGTCACTCGCATTACTAGGGATATTTTACTGAATAGCAGAATCACGAAAGGAGAAAGCCGAAACTTTCCCCTTAGTATTTAGGCTAACAATAGTACCCTACTAACAAATTAGTATTTTACCTGTAAAGTCGCCATGTAGTTACGGCCTTCGCCGATTACTACGTCTTCAGCAAATTGGTGGTTTGAAGATGTTGAACCGCCACCCGCTAGGTATTCTTTATCAAATACGTTCTCGACTGTTAGACGCGCTACGAAATCAAGAGAATCGTCGTACTTAAGCGTGTATGCAGCACCCATATCTACACGTGCGTAGCCGTCTTTCTTGAATGTGTTCGCGCTATCGCCGTAACGAGAACCTTCGTAGATAAGACCCAGGTTCACATCAACTTCGTTTGTTGCTGCATAGGTAGACCAAACGCTTGCTGCAAACTCAGGTACGTCTACTGGACGGTTACCTTCATATGTTTCATGGTTCGTGATTTCAGCATCTAAGTACATTGCAGAACCAGACATTGAGAAGCGCTCTGAAATAAAGCCTTGTGCGGCTAGCTCAGCACCACGGTGAACTTGTTCGCCACCTTGTGTCTTCGTCCAATCGCCTGATGAAGTGTCTTCTACATCCATTGAAATGTTTTCTTGGGTAATATCGAATACCGCACCAGAAACGAATAGACGTTCGTCCATCAGTTCCCACTTAGTACCGACTTCGTAAGACACGCCCGTTGCTGCGACAAGAAGTTCGCCATCGTTGGTGTAGTTGCGGCTTCCGCTAGACACAACACCTTGTGGTTCGAAACTTTCAGAGTAAGAAGCGTAGATACTACCGTTTGATGCCGGGTGGTAAATCACGCCAAGCTTAGGTGCTACGTTTTCTTCTGCAACGCCATCACTTACTTTACGGTCGAAACGAGCGCCCGCAAGAACTTGCCATTCGTCATTGATAGTAATCAGATCTTGAATGTAGAAACCCCAAGTATCGTAAGTGCTCATCTTGCCTAGCGATGTTGGACCCACTGACGGTGCTGGTACCGTTGCATCTGGCGCGTATTCGCCGCTGCTGAAACGATCCATACCACGGTAATAGCTGTAACCTAACCAGTTAGCGCCGAATAATAGTTGGTGCTCTGTGCCAGCAAGATCAGCGGTTGTTGTTAGATCGACATAAGCTGTTCTGAAACGCCATTTGTCATGACGGTAGTTGCCACCTTGAGTCACGGTTCCTGTACCATCAGGATTCATGTTTGAAAAGCTTGGGTAGCTTTCCATATCAATACGTTCGAAATCTTGGTAATTGAAACCTGTTTTTAAAGACCATGTGTCAGTCAGGTTAGCAGCAATATCAAAACCTACGTTCTCAACATCGTTTTCAATCTGTGACCACTGCGCATCCCAGATATGCTTGTCGCTACCCACTCGGTTGCCGTCTAGTGTGTATAGTGCACCAGAATCTACGCTGCCTTCGTCGTTGGTCTTATCGTAGTGAACAGAAACCATTACGTCTTCAGTTACATCGTAATCAACGAATACACCACCAACAAAACGTTCTGTTTGTGGTTCAGTTCCGTCACCATAAGTTCTCCAAGAGCCGTAGCTTTCTTTAGATAGAATCGCGCGACCACGTAGAGTTTCAGCGTCGTTCAAAGCGCCACTTACGTCTACCGTTGTACGAGAATGGTCATTAGAACCAATATCTTGGCTAACACTTACTTGCGTATCGTAAGTTGGCTTTTTGCTTACCATGTTGATCAAACCACCTGGTGCAGAAATACCGTAAAGAAGACCAGAAGGTCCTTTTAGTACTTCAACACGCTCTAGCAGTTCGATTGGTTGACGGTAGTGAGACCAATGTTGCTGGCCATTTTTAAGGAAGCCCGAAGAGCTTTCTACCGAGAAACCACGTAGAGAGAAACGTTCACGGTTACGGCTTGTACCGCCAGCACTTACACTCGCGTCATTCTTAAGCACGTCACCAAGCGTTGTTGCACGCTGTTCATCGATGATTTGCTCATCGATTACTAAAACTTGTCCCGGAGTCTCTAATTGAGTCGCCTCCATGCGCATTGCTGTTGTGTTCGTGTCGGCTTTATAACCGTAGTCACGACCTTCAACAACCATATGCTCGTCTGTTTTTACTGTTTCTGCCAATACTGCTGGTGAAGCTAATACTGCGCCGATCACTAAAGCCAATGGGCTCTTTGAAAACATGTCCTTTACTCCGCTTTTATTCTTTTAGACGAACACTTTGTTATTTATTCGATGTGTTCGCTGAACCGTTGCCGGTACCACTGAATTATTTCGGGAGTGAATATAAGTGATAACCATTACCATTTGCATTAAATTTACATTCTTTGCATTCGTAAAGTTTTGTAAAGGCCTGTCGGTGAGTCATATTTGAGGAGTTCAACAAAACCATTCAATACAAATAGTTAACGCTCATGGACGTAAATCGACTGGTTATCTTCACCGAATTTTTTGAAACAACGGTATTTGTTCAGTCAATTGAAGACGTGAAGATTGATAAGAAAATCATCTCTTCTTATTTACTACCTTTGAAACGACAAATTTATGTATAAAACCCTCGATAGATGTAAATTAATAGTGAATTATTTTGTTTTTATTTGTTTAATTTACACAATTATCAGTGATTTTGATCACATCTATAATTCCAAACTCATTTTTTGTTTTTCGAATTGATTATCCGACTGCTAATCTCCTGCTCACTTTGAAAAGGTATCAAAGTTATAAATAATAAGGAGTGTTCTAAATGAATACCAAGAAACCTATGTCTCTGACTGGTCGAGTAATCCTCGGTATGGTCGTAGGTATATTAACGGGATTCGCCATTCAATCCCTTTTTGCAGACAACGGATTTGTTAACAACTACATCGTTAACGGACTCTTTGAAGTGGGCGGACAAATCTTTGTCGCCAGTTTAAAAATGCTTGTTGTGCCTCTAGTCTTCGTTTCACTAGTGTGCGGTACAAGTTCTCTTAAAGACTTATCAACTCTTGGCCGTATGGGTGGCAAAACGCTTGCACTTTATATCGGTACTACTGCCGTTGCCATCACTCTAGCATTAACTATCGGTAACCTGTTCCAACCTGGAGCTGGTGCGGATCTTACTGCTGCGAGCTCTTTCAAATCAGCGGATGCCCCTTCTCTGGGCCAAGTAATCATCGACATGTTCCCAACCAACCCTATTCAGGCGATGGCTGAGGGCAAAACGTTACAAGTTATCGTATTTGCAGTGTTGTTTGGTATCGCAATCAGTGCAGCGGGCAAACCCGGTGAACGTATCGCTGCAGTTTTCTCTGATCTAAACGAAGTGATCATGAAGCTAGTTGCGCTACTAATGAACCTTGCTCCTTACGGCGTATTCTTCTTGATGGCGAAACTGTTCTCTGGCCTTGGCTTAGGTGCAATTTGGAACCTAGCAGAATACTTCTTAGTGCTTGCTGGTACCCTGCTGTTGCATGGCTTGGTGACTTACAGTGCGATGCTTAAAGGATTCACAGGTCTTAGTCCGATTACGTTCCTACGTAAGATGGAAGATGCAATCATGTTTGCATTCTCAACAGCATCTTCGAACGCAACAATTCCAGTAACTATGGAAACGGCTAAGAACCGTATGGGCGTAGACAACAAAGTCGCTTCTTTCACAGTACCACTAGGTGCAACTGTGAACATGGACGGCACTGCAATCATGCAAGGTGTTGCGACGGCGTTTATCGCGCAAGCGTACAACATCGACCTTTCAATGGGTGATTACCTAATGGTTATCCTAACGGCGACACTGGCGTCTGTTGGTACTGCAGGTGTCCCTGGTGTTGGTCTTGTTATGCTAGCGATGGTATTGAACCAAGTTGGCCTGCCGCTTGAAGGTATTGCTCTAATCATGGGTGTTGACCGCCTTCTTGATATGATTCGTACCGCTGTAAACATCACAGGTGATAGTGCCGTATCTATCATCGTTGCTAAGTCTGAAGGCGCTCTAGACGAGTCTCGCTTCAACGACCCAGCAGCAGGTGAAAAAGAAGAAGAAGTTAAGCTAGCTCGCCAACAGGCATAGTCTCGCTTATCTTATGCTCTTGTCTTCAAGCTCAGGCGTAATTAATGGCTACGCCTAGCCCATACCAAAGCGCATAAAGAAAAACGCCACTGCAGATGCAGTGGCGTTTTTATTGGGTATCGCTTAAGTCAGTACTACTGAGTTGGGACAGTTATCAATTTAAGGTAATTATCAATAGGGAAAGCTAATCACCGATTGGGAACATCAAGTTCACTCTCAGCCCCCCACCTTCTCTATTCTCAGCAGTTACATGTCCATTCATCACACCCATCGCTTCTTTAACAATCGCAAGGCCCAGACCGTAGCCACCAGACCGTTTGTCTCTTGCTGATTCAATACGAGTAAACGGGGCGAATATACCTGCAATCTTGTTATCAGGAATACCATCACCGTCATCTTCTACAGATATTACACTGTAACGTCTATCCATTACCTGTTCGTATGTCGTCACGACCACATGAGCGTTCTCACCCGCGTATTTAATGGCATTCCCGACCAAGTTACCAATGACTCGAAGCAGTAGCCTCTCATCAACGTTCACCATTGATATCGGCGTCTCTAGGGAACCAATCAAAGTTTGATTCGGTTTTAAATCGTTTTGCATCTGCGCGATCAACATTGAACAATAGTGCTCAAGGTGCATTAAACTTAACTTGGAGTCATAGCGAGAGGTTTCTAAGCGGCTAAATTCAAGTATCTCACCCACCAGCTTATTCATCTCTTCTGTTTCATTTTCCATTCGTTCTAGCAAACCAATGCTTTTATCATCAACCTTGCTGCGCAGCAGGTGTAGTGCGAGGTTTTGCCTTGCTAATGGTGTTCTTAACTCGTGTGAGACATCACGAATCAAACAACGTTGCTTTTCAGCCAGAGATTTAATCTCAAAGGTCATATAATCAAAATCGTGTGCAAGCTCGTTGAATTCACGCGTGGTGGAGTTCAACTCCGACACCACACTGACCGTGAAGTCACCTTGAGCCAGTCTGCGGCTCGCTTCTCTCAATCTATCCAACGGTTGCTGAAGGCTTTTGGCCATGATAATCGAGAACAGAGACAATACGACCAATGCAATCAATGCTTTAAGCATATAGGAATATGGCGCAAAAGATTTTGCGGGATGAAACTGGTGCGGTAGTTGGATAACCAGTGTTTTACCGTTATCCAGTGGTAGGCCGAAGATCGGCTTACTCACACGATCACTAAGTTGGTGATCTAACGTTCTTAAGTATTTGAGCTTAAATTCAAAATGTGGGTGCATGTGACGATGTGTGATCGGACGATTGTCTTTGTCGATGACGAACAGATAATACTGCTGAGCATTACCCCAGTCCGCGAGTTCATCCATGTCCCCTTCTTCAATCAACACATTCGCTTGGTAAGCAAGGTCGAGCATCTCCGCTTTAACCGATTCTGGCACTTTAAGCAGCGCTTTCATCAAGGCTCTTTCTGCGACACCTTGCAGAATCAAAATACTCACCAAAATGACGGTCAGGTAACTAAACAGTTGGAAAGTGAGTCCCTCTTTACGCTTAGCAATAAAATCAGGGCAACGCAGCAGTTTTTTACTCATGCTCCGACCGACTCTAGGTAACTGTAACCTTTACCACGAACGGTTTTTATATGTTGTTTAGACAAACCTGCCTGAACGAGCTTTCTACGTATATTGCTGATATGCATATCTAAATTACGATCGAAGGGACACAATTCTTTCTTGAGTACATGGATTTGCAGATCAGATTTTGAGACGACAATACCGTCATTTTTGACCAAATAATCAAGCAAGTCTTTTTCAGTGCCAGTTAATGGCAAACGAGAGAGTTGTTCACACAAGCCGTGATTAGAGGAAGCTAAAGATTGTCTTTGGCGTTCAAAACCCACTCGGCGCAAGATCACCTTAATACGGGTTAAGAGTTCAGGAACATTGAAAGGTTTAGCGATGTACTGGTCGGCGCCTGCTTGGTAGCCATCGAGCATTGAGGCATCGTCGTTAAGCGCGGTTAGCATAAGAATGGGAGTAGCAAAACGCTGACAAATACGTCTTGCTACTTGAATGCCGCTTAGGTTCGGAAGCATTACATCGAGTAGAACCAAATCGACAGGGTGAGATTGAATAAACTCGAGCGCGGATTCACCGCAATGAACAGTATCAACGTGATACCCCTCATTTTCTAACACTTCACCCAGTAATTCACACAACTGAATATCATCATCAACAACTAAAACGCGAGACATTACACATACCGATAAATAAGAACTGTTTGCATTCTAATTATCGTTATTATTGATTTCAATTATAAAGTGCCCGATTTCCTCTATAGAAGAAAATCTTTTTCAATCGGTACAAATTTTGATGCAGAATCGATAAGATTTTGAGCAGTTAACCCGGGAACACCATACACTTCAACAGGCTTGCCAAAGCGCTCTTTGATTCGCTCTACAAGGATTTCGAAATCACCGTCTCCTGATACCAAAACAATCGTATCAACCGTCTCAGCAAGTTCTATCGCGTCTAACGCAATACCCACATCCCAATCGCCTTTTGCACTGCCATCTCGACGCTGAATAAACGGCTTTAACTTCACATTAAAGCCCACACCACGAAGGATATGATGAAATTGACGCTGCTTTGGATCTTGGCTTGAGATTGCGTAAGCATTAGCTGCAATAACGTTACGCCCTTCCGTGGCAACATACCAAAACTGGTTATAGTCGAAGTTAGAACGGTATTTGTCGCGCGTCGTGTAGTAAACGTTCTGAACGTCGACCAAAATTGCTATGTTTTCCATAAATTCATACCTTTAGATTTTCCGTATACCCTATTCTATTCAATTGTAAAATGCGAGTCGCTTTACTCAATAAAAATGAACCTGCCAGCTATCGTTAACGTAAATCTAATATCTTTAGCGTAAAGCTAAGTGTCTTTACGTAATCCTAACTATGCTTATTGTAAGTGGATTTGTTTTGAGCGTTTCTTAGGTGGTTCTGATCTTCACCTTCTTCTTTACGTAGCGTTCAAATCGTACTCAGGCTTAGAGTTTTTAAAGGGAGGTTGGCAATGCTGCACCGACAAACACACAATTCGATCGTAAGCATCGACACAACCAAAGCGATGCAAATTTTAAATCAACCATCAAACTCTGGTAGCTGGTTTAGTTTGCTTAAACTACTGACCATCAGCACGGTAATAATCATGAGCTTAACCATCAATTCAGTACTCGCCTACCCCGCTTATTCTCACTCAAAGCCTTTGCCACACCGCAGTGTGATTTATTTCGCTCCAAAGGAAGATTCAATCGTTAAAGAGTTTCTGAATGAAGTGTTGCTCAATAACTGTCAATTGGACGAACGAGATGTCGTCATTATGGTTATTGCTGAGAGTGGTTACACAGTCCCAACTTGGTTAGAAGAAGAGTTTAACTTAGAAGCAGTCACCAGTATTTACGAGATCCCGAAAGGATCACATACCGCTGTTTTGATTGGTAAAGACGGGAAAGAGAAGCACCGATGGAGTGGCAAAACAGATTGGAAACAGATCACCAATATCATTGACGAAATGCCGATGCGCCAACAAGAAATGCAGCGACAAGGCAGCCGCTGCAGTATTTGATTCTTGATGGACTCAGTAGTGGCTTAGAGATCCAATTAGAAGGTCAAACGATCAAGCTTGTTTGTTAAACCAAGCAAGTTTTTCATGGAGCTGAGCCACGCTGCCTACAACAATCAGCGCTGGGCTCTTTGCGACGCTCGCAAGGTCAGCTAAATCACGTAACCCACCTCTAAACACCTTTTGTTCTTGGCGTGTACCGTTTTCGATGATCGCAACTGGCATGTCAGCTCGCATACCATTATCGAGTAGATTCTTCTGAATGTTCGGACTCTCTTTCAAGCCCATGTAAAACACGATGGTATGGTTGTGCTGAGCAAGAGATTGCCAGTCAATATCTTCGCCATCTTTCTTCAAGTGACCTGTAATAAACTGCACGCTTTGTGCATGATCACGGTGCGTCAACGGAATGCCCGCATAAGCCGTTGCTCCGGCAGCAGCTGTGATGCCCGGAATCACTTCAAATCTCACGTCATTCTCAGCTAACGTTTCACACTCTTCACCACCACGACCAAAGATAAACGAGTCACCACCTTTTAGACGCACTACGTGTTTGTTCTCTTGAGCTTTGGTCACTAATAGTTGGTTGATCTGATCTTGCGGTACACAGTGATGATCAAGCTTTTTGCCCACATACAGCATTTCTGCTTCTGGATTAGCCATCGCCAAAATATCTTTTGATACCAAGCGGTCATAAACCAACACGTCTGCTTGTTGAATCACTCGTGCGGCTTTTAGCGTAAGTAAGTCTGGGTCGCCCGGACCTGCACCTACCAATGAAACAAATCCTTTGTTTACTTCTTTAACATTCGATGACGATACTTCTGACATGCTGCGCTCCGAAGGTTTGCTTGTTTTATCTCAAGCTTAAATCTATGTGATAAGTCACTGTATTCATGATGACTTATCCAAATCCTTAACCCTTAGACTATCAGGTGTTGATATAAATATTCAGTCTAAATACTAACGAAGATAGAAGTAATTATAACAAAACAGTCTATTGCGAGTAATTTGCGCAATGATATAAGGGCTTTCGAACTAAAAAAGCCCCAAACATGTTGTTGGGGCTCTTAATCTCATACTAAATTACGTTTCACCCTACTGAGGATTACTTAGCACCTAGAGAAGGCGCAGTTTTAGCGTGAGTTAGGTATAGAGGAACACACGTCATTAATAGACCACCAACGATGTTACCTAGGATTGTTGGGATAAGGTTGAAGTTCAACCATGTCGCAATACCGAAGTCAGCGCCAAGAATCATACCCAGTGGGAATAGGAACATGTTTACTACTGTGTGCTCAAATACGAGTGCGAAGAAGATGAAGATTGGGAACCACATCATTGCTACACGGCCAGATACTGTGCGTGCAGTCATGTTGCCAATCACACCTAGACATACCATAAGGTTACAGAAGATACCGCGTACGAAACACGTGATCCATCCGTCCATACCCATGTTTTCAAAACCTAGGCTACGACCTGTAGAAACAGCAATGAACTTTTGAGCAACAGCGTTTGGTTCTAAAGAGAAGTTACCCGTTAGTGATACTGCAACAAGGAAAGCAACAATCAAAGAACCGATAAGGTTACCAAGACCAACAATACCCCAACAACGTAGGATACGACCCCAAGTAATACCTGGGCGGTTGTCGAATTTCGCTAAAGGTGCAAGGCCGAATACGCCAGTTACTAGGTCATAACCCATTACACTTAGAATGACGAAGCCAACTGGGAACACAAGTGCGCCAACAAGGCCAATACCGGTTTGAACCATTGCTGTAATAGCAACAACAACCGCTAGAGAAAGGATGATACCAGCCATAGTGCTTCGAATCAGAAGATCGCGAGTACTTGTTTTCGTTTTCGCTTCACCCACATCAATCATCGTTTGAACGAATTCAGCTGGTTTGTAATCAGGAGACATAAGGTTGTCCTTAAAAAGTTTAAGTTAAAATTGGATAGGAAAAGGCTCTAGTTACCGAGTTAAGGCAATATCGAGAACTAGAACCCTTGAACTATCAAATCTTACTCATCCGAAGATTAAGCAGAGATTTCTACAGCGCCTTTGGCAACACGAGCTTTGTACGCTTTCACGTTGAAGTTCTCGTCTTCCATGCACACACCTGTTGCTAGGTTAAAGCGTTGCTTCTTAAGTGGGCTTGCTACCCAAAGCTCTTCTTTGTGCTCAACAATCAAGCCACGTGATAACACGTTTGACTGGAAGTAAGGGTCTGTGTTGCTAATCGCGAATACTTCTTCAGCTTTCGTTGGGCGGAATACAGCTACTTGCTCACCACCAACCAACGCACAAACACCTGTACCTGGGATAATGTCTTCGATCTTACAAACTTTGGTAAATGCCATGATGTCGTCTCCCCTTAAACAGATTCTACGTGAATGATGTCGCCCTGATGCTTTGAAGTAATGGCTTCAGGGTGTTTCTCAGTGAATGTCGCAGGACGGTGTTGTTCACGACCATCTTCAACAAACACAACGTTATCATCGCGGTCATCAGCATTGATGAAGTGTGCAAAGCGCTTAAGTTGAGCTTCGTCGTTGATTGTATCTGTCCATTCACAAGCGAAGTTATCAACTAGGCCAGCAATGTCAGTTTCAAGTTGGTCATTGATACCAAGCTTGTTGTCTACAATCACTTCACGTAGGTAATCAACACCACCTTCTAGGTTGTCCATCCATACCGAAGTACGTTGTAGTGGCGCAGCCGTGCGGATGTAGAACATCATGAAACGGTCGATGTACTTGATTAGCGTTTCTTGGTCTAGGTCGCTTGCCAGTAAGTCTGCGTGACGAGGTTTCATACCACCGTTACCACATACATACATGTTCCAACCTGCGTCAGTCGCAATAATACCTAAATCTTTACCTTGAGCTTCAGCACACTCACGAGTACAGCCAGACACACCAAACTTCATCTTATGAGGAGTACGGATGCCTTTGTAACGGTTCTCGATCATCACGCCTAGGCCAACTGAATCTTGAACGCCGTAACGACACCAAGTAGAACCTACACATGTTTTCGCCATACGAAGTGCTTTTGCGTAAGCTTGACCCGTTTCGTAACCTGCAGCGATTAACTTCTTCCAGATTGCTGGTAAGTCATCTTTCTGAGCACCAAATAGGCCGATACGTTGTGCACCTGTGATCTTGGTGTACAAGTTGTATTCAGCAGCAACATCAGCAAGAACGCTTAGTGCTTGAGGTGTTACTTCACCACCCGCCATACGAGGGATTACAGAGTAAGTACCGTCTTTTTGCATGTTACCTAGGAAGTTGTCGTTGGTATCGTGCAGCTTCACTAATTCAGGCTTAAGGATGTGTTCACCCCAGCAAGAAGCAAGGATAGAACCTGCTAGAGGCTTACATACTTCACAGCCGTAGCCTTTACCGTATTTCTCTAATAGCTCATCGAACGTTTTGATTTCTTCGATGCGAATTAGGTGGAAAAGCTCTTGGCGAGAGTATGCAAAGTGCTCACACACGTCGTTCTTCACTTCAACACCAGCTTTAGCAAGTTCAGCGTTTAGTACTGAAGTCACTAGTGGAATACAACCACCACAACCAGTACCTGCGCCTGTTACTGCTTTGATATCACCGATTGTGTGGTGACCTTCAGCAACCGCTTGAGCGATCTTGCCTTTAGTCACATCGAAACAAGAACAGATAACAGCAGACTCAGGAAGAGAATCCGCGCCAAGTGTTGGCTTTTCAGCACCAGCATGAGCAGGAAGAATCAATGCATCTGGGTGTTCTGGTAGGTCGATTTCGTTCAGCATAAGCTGTAGAAGATCACCGTAGTCAGACGTGTCGCCAACCATTACTGCACCAAGCAGCTTCTTGTTGTCTTCAGAAACGATTAGACGCTTGTAAACTTCTTGTTCTTCGTTTTGGTAAACGTAGCTCTTACAGCCAGGAGTACGACCGTTCGCATCGCCGATAGAGCCTACTTTCACGCCCAAAAGCTTAAGCTTCGCAGACATGTCAGCACCTTCAAATGTGCTTTCGTTACCAACAACGTGGTCAACCGCTACCGTTGCCATTTTGTAACCAGGAGCCACTAGGCCGTAGAACGTTTGGTTCCAAGACGCACACTCACCGATTGCGTAGATGTCTTTGTCTGTCGTTTGACAGTGATCATTAATCTCGATACCGCCACGTGGTGCAATACCCAGCCCCATTTGACGAGCAAGTTTGTCTTGTGGGCGAATACCAGCAGAGAATACGATGAAATCAGTTTCTAGCTCTGTACCGTCTGCAAAGCGCATTACGTTACGAGCTTCAGTGCCTTCAGGAGCAATCTCAAGCGTGTTCTTACTTGTATGTACGTTAACGCCCATACGTTCGATTTTTTGACGAAGTTGGTTACCACCCGCTTGGTCAAGCTGCTCAGCCATTAGCTTTGGAGCAAACTCAACAACGTGCGTGGTTACACCAAGAGCTTTTAGTGCGCCTGCAGCTTCAAGACCAAGCAAACCACCACCAACAACCACACCAGATTTAGAATTCTTAGCGGTTGCTTCGATAGCTTTCAAGTCTTCGATTGTGCGGTAAACGAAACAGTCTTTACCTTCGTTACCTTTGATTGGCGGAACGAATGGGTATGAACCTGTAGCAAGGATTAGCTTGTCGTATTGAATTTCACGACCAGTACTTGAGTAAACTGTTTTCTTTTCACGGTTAACGTTAATAGCACGCTCACCGATCAGCATGTTGATGCCGTGTTTCTCGTAGAAGCCTTCTTTAACTAAAGAAAGTTCGTCCGCAGTATGGTGTGAAAAGTAAGAAGAAAGGTGTACACGATCATAGGCTACGCGAGGCTCTTCACAGAAGACTGTGATGTCCATGTTAGCAACGTCTGTCTTCTCGACTAAATCTTCGATATAGCGATGGCCGACCATCCCGTTACCGATTACGACTAGCTTCATCTTGCTCATAAGAATTCCTGAAGGTTATATATTTCTTAACTGAGCGAATAATGAATTATGAAAGAAAATGAAAATATGATGTAAATCAATTACGAAATCGAACTACCCTAAAGGGGTAGGACAAAAGAGGTAGATCTGCTGATTTATCATACGAAGAAAACGAATAACCGTAGGTTTAATAAGGTTTAGCGGGGTTTTATATACACTTTCGTGCAGTAAATAAGATGTTGTAAAGTTTCACAATAGGTTAGCAGTAACACAAGTAAATGACAATCATTTTCATTTGTGGTCATAATAAGTGTAATAACTCATGAAAGCGTTACAGGATCATGAGCAACTATGTATAAATATGAAGAATTTAATGACGCAAAAGACAGTCGCCCTTTTCCATTCCCCACTCATTCCACTCACAAACGGCGCAATTGGTTAACAGATGCTGTTGGTTGTTTAGCAAATGATAGGTTTACATAAGGAAAAGACCGGCACAAAAGTGATCTGATATAGCTTGTTCCTAGTGGTGCTACTGATTAGAGAGCATACGTGGAAGTTTGAACATAGCATGAGGGTTTAGAATTTCAGATAGCAAAAAGGCCAGCATTTCTGCTGGCCTTTCAACTTTGAATAGTGGAGGCGCCTCCCGGAGT
>NZ_JBFRKI010000029.1:0-76243 GCF_041469245.1 Vibrio sp. 10N.286.51.B11
TCCGCGATGAACCTTTTTTTATCATCGAATAAGGATGTTGATATGGTATTACGTGAGTTCAAAAAACATTTCAGTCGTGGCGACCTGAAAGCAGCAATTGGTGTCGTGTCCCCTGGAGCTAATGGTTATTACTTAATGGTCAAAAGTCATAAGTGGGGAGTAAACAGCTTTCTTGAATCCGACAGAAAAATGCAACCCAGAGTATTCAAGACTCAACAAGCTTTGTTGAACGCCGCTAAAGCGATCGGCTTTCCTTACCACTCGATCGATATCCAACATCTCTAACCGCTCATATTCCGATTAAATTAAGATCGGAGAGAGCCGTTATTCCAGCGGAACAAGCAAACCATTCGCCTAGCGAATAAAAGAAAACAGAAAGCATTTATTAATCCACTCGATAAAAATAATTCTTACAATTAAGCGTTTATATTCATTAATAATATTGGCGGCGGGCGGCATAATAGCCGCGAATCCTTCTAACGAGTTTGGTTATGTTCTACAAGCGTCTTTTGGTATTGGCTTTACCGCTTACTTTTGTGTTTCCCATCCATGCTGAAACGTTTGGTGAGCGAATGGCGCGTATCGAACAAGAGAATGTACTGGCGAAAACCATGAGTGAAGAACAAGTTGAGTTGATACAAAAAGTCGTACAGACCAATCACTGCGCTAAAGTGGCGTTAACCCACCACCAACGCATTTTAGGCCAATATAAGGTTGAGACATCTTCTTCTGAGTTATTTGTAAAATGGCGTCAACTCGGTAAGCAGTTAGACGCTCAATACGAGACAGATTACCCCGGCTACCCTAAGCACGCTTTTCAAGAATATCCTGCGGCTTCAAGCAAAGTCGATGGCTACCTTTTTGCTTTAATCGACAATGGTTTAAACGAGCAATCGTGGATCGCCAAAGAGTTTAAGCAGTGTAAAAAGAATAAGCTAATATCCCGAACCTAAGCTCAAGTCTGCTCTGGTTCGAGAGTACTCACTCACATTGGTTCTAATAAAGTAAGAACAGCCCTTCATAACCGCCAATTTCGATTTCACTCACATAGTCACCAACGTTACCGTTGGCATCAACAGGTTTCATTGGAACATCCAGCGCGATGGTGAGTTTTGCCGCGTCATAAAAGCTCGGATTCTTACCGTGGAAATCCGTGCGATACAACACACGACCATTGCTGAACTCTCTCGCTAACACCATGTCCTCAGGGCCACCAGCAACCACCTGATTTTCAGATTGATACATAAAGTACGTGAACGTCGGTAGAACGTGAGTGATACCATTGGGCAGATCAGCATGCACCATTTCGTTCATCGAGGAATCGCCAACGATGGTGTAGTCAGCAGGCTGAGGTGTCGTTGTCGAAAGCATCAAAGGAATCGGCGTAAAGCCTTGTGGGATTTGATGACTCGGCTCTCCCAAATCAACAGCCAATAACGAACTTGGTTGGTAGGCGATGTTTTTAGGGACACCACTTTGCCAGAAAATCTCAGCCGTCGTATTGCCACTTCCATAGACGTAACCATTGTTCCACTGATTAAAGTAGCTATGTTGAGCGTGTCGATTGAGGTGGTAGATCGCTAGGGTCGAGTATTGGTCTTGCTTCCAATTATCTTCACTATTTCCAAGATACTGAACTCGCCCATAACGCGTTGTCGCCTGAAAAATAACACTTTGCCCATTGTAGGCGAGCGCAGAATTATCCCAGAATTTTGAGATCCCCGAGTAACCACTAAACCCAGTAGACGGAAAAATGTAGTGCTCGCGTAAATACAGAGAGCCCGCCTCGCTAAGATGAGACTGTCCATTTCGACCCAGTAAGTTCGCGGTTCCGATATTCAACCCAATCGACGCATCACTTTCTAAAGCAGATAGATTTTTCAGAAACGCTGAAAATTGTTGCTTGTAGAGATCATCCGCTTGATTCGAACCCGCAACAACTCCTAACTCTTGAACATGCCCGCCAGAGTGAACATAGAACTGGTTCGAGCCAATGAGTTTATTTGTGTCGTCGTTGTACGCACCATTCAAACCTTGTCTTGCCCAGCTTTGCTTGTAGTAGCGATGAATAGCAGATAGATAATCCGCGTTTGCGACGTTCGTTAGCGACCAAGATGAGTTAGCGCTCCACATTCGACCAAATGGCACCACTCTTGATTCCCAACGAAAACGTGCTGTCGCGTTCTTATTGGTTCGATTTCGATACTCGCTTGGCGACAAGTAGTTATCACCATCTAGGTCTGCAGACACATCAAAACCACGGATTTTTCGCCATTGGCTGATAGCATTGCCGTCCGGGGTTGAAGTCGGAGCATCGGTTAACTTGACGGTTGGAAAACTGTTTTTGAGTTTTACTTCTTTTAAACGCGGCCTGTCGTCGGCATTCTCACTTTGCCAACGAACTCTCACAACGTATAAGCGCCCACCATCTCTCAAAAAGGTTGAACCAAAATACTGGCCGCCGCCATAACTCGCACCGCTCCCATCATGAGTTGTAGCTCTTAACCAGTTATCCGGAAGGTTCCAGATCACCGATTGGTTTTTGGTCATATTGAGCGTTTTGTCTTTCTTTACATCAAGCCTTTCCCATTGTGAAACCCTACCCTGAGAATCAATAGCAGTTGGGTATTCAATCCAAAATTCACCGCTGCCAGCAAACTGTGAGAACTTAAAGGTCAGCCGTTCGAACTGTTCAGCATGATAGACATACAAAGCCCCACCCTGTTCGAAATTCTCAAACACATCGGCATCCCACGGAGGCTCTTGATACAACCAAAAACCAGCATGGTCTTCACTGGCTGTATAACCCAAGATCATAGGTTTTCGGTTTAAAAGGGTCTTTTCGCCATGAGTTTTATCAACTTCGGCAATGACAGTATCTTCAGAAAAGTGCAGGAAATAGTCTTCGAAATTGAGGCCTTCTAACTCAGCTTGGTTACGGAGATCGTTCTCCAACCAACCCGAGTTCATCGCCATGACTTGGTTGTACATATAACCAATTGTCGTGGCCCGCTCATTGTCGGCTTTGTCGGCATAAGCTCCGAACACAATATCACTGTTGGAAATTTCCCAATCAATGACGGCATTCGTAGATAGTGGGGAGCCCGAAAGATCAACACCCGCTTCATGTTGCCCTGGCAGCACAACTGCTGTACCAACAGCAAAAGCGTAGCCAGCGATTAAACATGACGGTATGAGTGCGAGCAGCCCAGAAATGTAGGTTTTCATGATTCAAATTTCCTAATCGATACTGTCATGCCTTAAATCACAAAACGAAAAGTCAGCCAACTTACGTGTCAATTTAGGAATCAAAATACGAAAAAAGTATCGACTACATGGCTCTATTGTTCAAGTGCTCGTCTGTCTTGTTTCATCGGTGGCAAGTAAAACGAGCAAATGCCGATTCAAAATCAATGCATTAAGGAAAATATAAGTTTTTGTGATTTTAATTTTATTTGGAAACCAAGTATCTCCGGCTAACGAGAAATCAGCTCAGATTTTCTCAAAATGAGAATAATACGGTTTGGAAGATGAGAAGTTATCAGAGCCTAGAACTCAGAATAGGACTTGGATTTGCTGTATCGAATCTCAGTTTGAGCGCCACACTATTGAAACTCAATTTGGATAGGCTGTCTAAACAAGAACGATGACAACGCTCCTTAAAGCCTCTTGTTCCACTTCCCTTGATGGTCGCGATCGCAATTTTCTTGCGTATCGTAGCTAACATGCTTATCGATATTCTTCAGTTGAATTCCAACTTGATTGAACGCTTGTTGAATAGACTCAGAGACACTCTGTTGACCTTCGCCATTTAAGAAATTCGCTCTATCCTGATTGGTATCGAATACACAGACGATTTTCAAACTTTGCGGAAATGAAGAGAAGTTGACCGAGTGAGTCACCCACAAAAAACCATCGAAGCCTTTTAGCGTGTCTTCACAAACGTCAGTTAGCACGTCTCTGATCTGATTTTCGATCTTCTTATCTGATTTACGCATACAGCAAACTTCCTATTTAACATCTTAAAAAATAAGGTTTTTCGATCAATCTAGTCTCAACCGATATTGGACACTGCGACTGTTTCAAATGCAAAGTATTTATTGAGGATAATGGGCGAGAAGGATTAGAGAAACACCTCATGCTTGATAGCTTACGAAGCTACCAAGTATGAGGCGTGTACAGGAATTAGCAAAGAAACTAGCTCGCCGCTTGTTCCCAATCCGTCAGTAACTTCATGATTACGCGAGAGTCTTGATGAGTCGCCATGGGTGCTGCAAGTTGTGTGTCACCTCGCTCAACTGCTTGGCGGATATTGCGCGCTTGATAATGGAAGCCATCGCCTTGCGCTTCGACTTTTACTTCACGTGTCGATGTTTCGTAGATCTCAACCGTGAATGTGTTGTCTTCGGTCGGTAACCATGGGTTGGTGTCGAGAATGATACAGCCTTTACTGCCTAAAATCGTAAAGCCATGCTTTAAACCGTGGTCTTCTGCAGTATGGATTTGCGCTGTGAAGTGGTCGTTGAAGCGCATCATCGCCGATGACTCGCAGATGTTACCATCTTGACCACGTCGGCCAATGGCTGAAATCTGCACGTCATCAAACACACTCTCACCAAACTGGTGTTGCGCGACAGAGTGAATCAGTGACATTGGGTAACAACCTAAGTTGTACAACGCGCCTTTGCTCGCAGGGTTAACGAACTGGTCAATCGCAGCAACGTATGAACCCTGAATTGAGCGCACTTCGCCAATCTCACCTGTCGCTAATTCTTGATGAAGCTTAGCGATAAGCGGGTGATTTAGATACATCAAACCTTCTGCGAAGAACACGCCAGATGCTTTTACCGCTCGCAGAGCTTGCTCGGTTTTTTCCATATCAACCGATAACGATTTTTCACACAGGATCGCTTTGCCTTTTTGAGCCGCTTTAATCACGTATTCGTGGTGAACGTGATTTGGTAGAGCGATGTAGATAATGTCGACTGACTCATCTTCAATCAGAGCTTCATAGCTGTTGAAGGTTCGTGTTGGTTGGTATTGGGCTGCAAACTCGTTAAGTGTTTTTTCAGTACGACCAGCGACAGCATATAGCTCGCTTTGAGCATCGCCTTTAATCGCATCCGCCATTACGCCTGAGATAAAGCTGGTTCCTAGGATTCCCCATTTCATGGCTTAGATCTCCTTCTTATGAGTTTCAAATGCTTGTACTAATTCCGTTATATCACGCTCAATAAACGCTTGAGTATGAGGCATTCCAAAGTGCTGATTGATCGCTTCACGGTTAACGTATTGCTCTAGCAAGATCACTTTGGTCTTGATCATAGGTTGCTATCGCTTGTAGGCAGCCCGGCTCACTCTGCATGTCTAAACAAAACTGTTCGATAGCTTCAACTGCAGCCTCACGTTCAATGTTGGTTTTGATCTTAAGTTCGGCAGTGACAAAGATGATTTCATTCGATTGAGGCATTTCACGCTCTTATTTTAGTTAATTATCAGTTTGCCATTAATATAATTAACCCCTAATAATTGATAAACTTACCTTTTGTTTATTGTTTATCAACCAAGAGTGTTTAATGGATAAGTTAACCAGCATGAAGGTCTTCGTTTACGTAGTGGAACAAGGCAGCTTTCGCAGCGCCGCCAACCACTTCAACCTGTCGGCGACCATGATCAGTAAACATGTCCATCACCTTGAAGCGAGCCTCAACTCTCAACTGATTCATCGTACTACGCGTAAGCAGTCTTTAACCGATTCAGGGCAGCTTTACTATCGAGAATGTAAGCGAATTCTCGAAGATATCAGCAATGCCGAAAACCTCATTCAAACCTTAGAAAATCAACCTCAAGGCACAGTAAAAATTAACTGCCCAGTCACTTATGGGAACAAGGTGATTGCCCCTATTGTGGCTAAGTTCCTCGCACATCACCCAACCATAAACGTCGAGCTGATGTTGAATAATGACCTTGTTGATCCTTATTCATCTGACATTGACCTGATTGTGCGAATTGGTGACCTATCCGATTCAAGCTTGGTCGCAAGGTATTTAGGGGATTATGAGATGTGTTACTGCGCGGCGCCCGCTTACCTAAACCAACATGCTGAAATCAGAGTATTGGAAGACTTGACGCAGCACCCATCGCTTGGATTCAGTTACAGCAGCCAAGCTCCTCACGCCACACCGAATAAAGAACGTGTGCGCTTGATGTCGAATAATGGTGATGTGTTGCGGTATGCCGCCCTGCAGGGTGTGGGCGTGTTGTTGCAACCGACTATCTTAGTCGCAGAAGAGATTGATCGTGGAGCGCTGTTGGAAATCCTACCCGGCATGGCGCCGTTACCAAAGCCGATTCACTTGCTCTACAAAACCAAGCAACTGTCGTTGAAGAACAGAACCTTTGTCGAGTTCTTGTTAGCTGCGTTTGCTGAGTAACTAAGCGCTTTCTAAACAACAAAGACCGCTAGACTGTTTGCCATTGGCTCATCAAGCGCTTGCCAAGATCAGAGGGCGTGGTGTTATGGACGATCATCTCATCACATTGGTTGAACACCATGAAGTGTTTTAGTTCATCGCATAAAGCATGAACCAACAACTCATGGTTTTTAATTCGCTCTTCCACAACCAAGTTACAGATATTGAGCAAACCACTCTTCCTGTCGACCTTGCAATCCATTCGTGCCACCAGCTCACCTTGCCACAGAATCGGTAAGCTAAAATAACCAAACTGACGCTTGGCCTCTGGAACATAGCATTCTAGGAGGTAATCAAAGTTGAACAATGATTGCATTCGCTTTCGTTGAATCAGCAGGTTATCAAACGGAGACAGTATCTTAAGCTTGGTTCTGGAAAGAGGTTGATTCAGCAGTTCAAAAGCACCTGGCAGGACATAGTAATCAGAGCCTTGAATATCTACTTTCAGAACCTGCTTATCTTCAAGCATCTGTTGGAGTGCTCTCTGAATCAAAGGCTTTGTGTTCTTGAGTAGGTAGCTCATTTCCGACGCTATTCCAACTCCGTTAGCCTCTAAATAACGTGTTATCAGATGCTCGATGTACTTTTGTTCTGTCGGCTCAGAGGTATCAATTCCGCTCGGTAAAACTCGCTCGGTTAGGTCATACACCTTATGAAAGTTAACTCGGCTTGGCACCATTAAGTCGCCTTGCATGAACAATGTTTCTAATGCTTGCTTGGCCGGTTTACCGCCCCAACCGCCGGGGTTTGGCCTATCCCCTTCAAAATCTTTCGCCATCAACGGCCCTTCATTCTCAATACGTTTGAGAACATGAGCCATCAGTGCGTCATTCTTTTTATACCAATGCTTGAGCTTACCGCTCGCAAAGCCATTCTTGCGGTGTAGGCTGAATCGGAAGTCACGCATGGGTAAATACGCGGCGGCATGCGACCAATACTCAAATACTTCTCGACGCTCTAACAGCTTATCAACATGGTTCAGTTGGTAATCTTGATTGCGATTCCAAAGCGTGTGGTGGTGAGCTCGCTGAATCACAGAGATGGTATCAATTTGCACATAGCCAAGGTTTTCAATCGCAGACAACGTGTTCGCCAAAGCGCCCCCATTGCGTTGCTTTTTAGGTGGCAACTTCTTAGGCGGCAGCTTTTGCGAAAGCAATACCAGTTTTTGCGCTTGAGCGAGTGACAGTGATTCCATGAAATTCAGACTCTAATTGATAGCAATGATCCGTTTATGATTCAGCAATAAGCTCTTGAAGAATCTGCTTGTAGGTTTCTACCGTCTGCGCGCCCGTTACTGCACTCTTACGGTTGAACACCACAGTAGGAACCGCAGAGATCCCCATGCGTTGCCATTCAAACTCTTGCGCTTCAATTTGCTTCAAGTTGTCGGTGTTCTTTAGACGCTTTAGTGCCTTCGTTGAGTCTAAGCCAACCGCTTCAAGCTCTTGTGCAATGACTTCAAGATCGGACAGGTCTTTTTGCTCTGTGAAGTGAGCAGCAAAGAAGCGTAGCTTTAACTCAGTCTGTTTGCCGTGCGCTAGTGCAAAATCGAGAAGTACATGTAGATGACGTGAATTGACCATTCTCATACTGTCATAGAAATTGAAATCGAAACCAACCGCTTGGCCGCGAGCCGAAAGCTGTTCTCGTGAACGTTGGCTCTCTTCTGCGCTAGAACCGTATTTTCTCATGATATGGGCACGCAGGTTTTCGCCCTCTTGCGGCATGTCAGGGTTAAGCTCAAACGGCTGCCATTCAAGTTCAATCTGGTCTTCTAAACCAAGTTCCGCAACGGCTAGCTCTAAGTTTTTGTAACCGACTACGCACCACGGGCACATTACGTCAGAAATAATATCAAGTTGAAGTTTCTTGCTCATAATCATTCCAAATATCGTTACTAAGGCGTATCCAATTCAAAGTGAATACCCATCTTTCTGGTTAGACTACAACAAGCTGAACACTCGTTCAATTTTAACTCAATACAACAGCAGCCAACAAAAAAGCCAACTCATTTTCACGAGTTGGCTTTGATAAAAATCGAATCTAGCTTAAGAGCGTTACGCTAGCAACTTCTCAAGTACTTGGAACACACCCGCGTCAACGTTACTTGGCGCGCCAAAACGCGCGATCTCTTTTAACTTTGGATGCGCGTTTTCCATCGCGTAAGAGTGGTAGCTCTCTTTAAGCATTTCCAAGTCATTTAGGTAATCACCAAAGCTCATGGTCTGCTCGTAAGTGAAACCTAATGTGTTCTGTAGATGTTTAATCGCCGCACCTTTTGACGCTTCAGCGTTCATCACATCTAACCAAATTTTTGCGCTTACAACCACTTGGTAGTTCTCACCGAATTTGGCATCAATAGTTGGGTTCACTTTCTCTTGTGAACCGTCGAAGTGACAGATAGCCACCTTGATGAAATCGTCTTCTACCGCCAGTAAGTCTTCTACTTGCTCACGGCGATGGTAGTACTTAGAGATCTCCGCCAGAGCACGCTCATCTTTGGTTTCGATGTATGCCGATTTCTTACCGCATAGCACCACATGCGCGCCTTCAATAGCTCGAGCTTCTTTAATGATCTCTTTAATGGCATCGGTATCAAGCAAGCAGCTGTAAAGTTCTTGGCCTTTGTGCATCACTAATGTGCCGTTTTCAGCAATAAACATCATGCGATCTTTAAGCGGGGAAAATGTTTCTAGCAAGCTGTAATACTGGCGGCCAGACGCGGCAGCAAAAATAATATCTTGCGCTTCTAAGCGCTCATAAAGATTGAAAAACTCAGGGTCGAGCTTTCCATGCTCATCGAGTAAGGTGCCATCCATATCAGTCGCGATAAATTTGATATTTTGTTGGGGCATGTCGGGCGTACCTATTATTGGATTATGATCATTCGTTATCTTGAGTAACGGTTCTGGGTTCGATTATATCGCTAGAGTCGCTGGTGAATACAATGCTTATTTTACCGCCTGTCAGTCACTGTTTCACATCTTTCCAAGGCAAACGCTAACAGAAGCGCATTCCAGTTTGAAGGGTTAAGTCCTACATACAAGATGTGCGTTAGGTCACACTCCACTATATTCTTTCCTGTCTCTCCATCACTTTATTCCGACCACAGTCATTATGATTTTAGCTATTATTACGACCTTGCTTTGCATCGTTACCGTCAAGTTTCTAATCACACTTGCGAACTTAGAGCGCCATCGTATTCACATTGAACCTAAAATATCGTTCAAAAGAACTGAGTGGCCGACTGTTTCCGTCATTATTCCTGCGCGAAATGAAGAAGACAATATTGAAATCAGCCTTGGCTCTCTATTGAAGCAGAGCTACCCAAAAGACAAGTTTGAAGTCATTGTTGTTGATGACTTTTCTACTGACTCAACCCGTGCAAAAGTAGAAGCATTGATCAGTAAGTTCGACGTTAACGCGCGCTGTATTTCAGGTAGAACGTTACCGACCGGATGGCTTGGTAAGAGCAATGCATGTATGGCTGGCGCACTCAACGCGAGCGGTGAATATGTGTATTTCATTGATGCAGATACCGATTCAGCACCCGCGATGCTACAGAGCGTTATCGACTTTGCTATCCAACAAAAAACTGATCTCTTATCGTTTAATCCAAAACAAACTTTTGCGTCTGTGGCAGAAAAAGCGACCTTGCCGGGCATCTTTCTATCGATCGCATCTTATATGAACTTTAAAAACTCGAACGACATGACTAAGGAAGAAGCGATTGCTAACGGTCAGGCGATGTTGTTTACCCGAAAATCCTACGACGCAGTCGGTGGACACGCCGCAGTAGCAAACGCGATATCGGAAGACATTGCCTTTGCAAAAGTCATGAAGGTCAATGGATTTAAGATTTTCTGGGCATTTGCAGACAAACTAATGAGTACGCACATGTATTCAGACTTCAACTCAATCTGGGCTGGCTTTTCCAAAAACATGAATCTTATTGTGAATTGTCAATCGCAAGCACAAGCTTTAAAAGTCTTCATCAAAGCCAACATCATCGCATGGGCGGGACCGCTTTTGATGCTGGTATCGGCGAACGCCTTCATCAGTGACATGTCTGCCATTCATGCTTATTCGCTCATTGTCAGCTCTGTGATGCTCTTGGTGTCGATCGTCACCTACTTCATTTTGGTTAAGGAACTGTTTGTTCCCGCAAAATTTGCGTTAACCGTACCCTTCGGTATTTGTGTTCAAAGCCTACTCGTGCTGAACAGTTACCGCTTATCTAAAACCAATAAAATCAGCTGGAAAGGGCGCTCATTAACATGATGAATAAGATTATTACTTTGCTTCTTCTTGCTTGTTCAGTTTCGGTGTTTGCATCAGACACCGATGGCTGGTCACTGGCACGCGATAAAAAAGGCATCGAGGTTTATAACCGTAAAATTGAAGGCAGTCACTTTAAAGAATTTCGAGCAGAAGGCGACATCAACGCGTCCCTCACTTCTATTATCGCACTCTTTATCGATACCTCTGTTGGCACGCAATGGGTAGAAAACATCGATGACATGGAAGAAATAGAGCATTTTAGTGCGGCGCACACGATCACCAAAACCTATACCAAGGCACCTTGGCCAGTTGCCGATCGTGAAGCTATCGTAGAGAACGTCATCACTCAAGATCCAGAGACGATGGTTGTCACCATTGATCAGCATGGTAGGCCTGATTACCTGCCAAACAATAATAAAAAAATCATCAGAGTGGCTGAATTAGAGGCGAGTTGGATCCTGACACCAATCGACGAAAACACCACCCATATCTCTTATCGAGTATTGAGTGATCCAGGTGGCGATATTCCGTATTGGCTCATTAACATGGTGGCCGTTTCTCAGCCTTACAACACGCTTCGCGGGTTATCTAAGATGTTGGATTCTGGTGAGTACACCGATCGGCGCCTTGATTTCATCGAGAACTACACGTCACTTTAACAATGCAATGAATACTCTAGAGGTCTATATTGTGAAATTTCCATTCTCTCCAATCGCAGCGATATTGCTTGTAGCATCAAGTTCAGTATTTGCTAATCAAATCATTGTCGATACTAAAGGTGTTGATGAAACACAGTATCACGCCGATCTGTATGAATGTGAGCAATACGCTCAACAAGTGAAGCCTGAAGAGGTCGATTCTCTTGGCAGCGATATTGTCGGTTCAACCGCTAAGGGTGCAGCGCTGGGTGCGGTTGGTGGAGCCGTCTCTGGCGGGAGTGGTCATGATGGTGCAAAAATTGGTGCTGGCATCGGTATTATCAGCGGCGCTTTAAAGCACGGTGCTCAAAAAAGACAATCCGCCGAGCTATCTGAGCAGCAGAAGTTTCAAGTGAATCGTAACTGTATGATCAACCGAGGCTATACCGTTCTTAACTAGCGGATAACCGAGCAAAATGGCGTTTAATCGATGTTCACGCCATTTTGCGTAGCTGAGTCAAAGCAGAGTTCAACCATAGTCCCTGAATCGCCACCTTAAAGTTCGTTCAAATAGACAGTGAGCATTGACCCCTATTTAAAATAGGCTTATCATTAATCGTCTTTTAACGATTAATGAAAGTGAGACGTCAATATGAACTCAACTTGCTCGACATCTGGTGGCTGTTCTCTGCCCATCGAACACGGTGATGCTAAAGCAGAAAAGCAAATGGCCGCACTGGCGAAAGCACTCGCTCACCCAGCAAGAATACGTATATTGAGTATCCTTTCCACGTTAGAAAAATCGGGCGGCTGCTTGAACAGTGATCTGGTGAGTGAATTGGGTTTAGCTCAATCAACGGTATCAGAGCACTTAAGAATATTGAAAGCCTCAGGTTTTATTACGGCTGAGTCGATTCCGCCGAAGATGTGTTACCGCATCGACCGCGACAATATTCAACGCTTCGAATCGATATTTAACAGCATTTTAAAATAGAAGTTCACGCTTGAATGATCGGCTTTGATAGCCTTTACTTTTAAGCGTGTTTTTTTGCCACAACCAATCGTTTTTCGACGATTTACGATATCAACTAAGAGAGATTATCATGAAACCAAAGTTAGGTTTTCTAGATCGCTACTTAACACTGTGGATTTTTATTGCCATGGGCCTTGGTGTACTACTCGGCACCCTATTCCCACAGATCGAACAGTGGAACGATTCAATGTCTGTTGGCACCACTAACATTCCGCTTGCGGTTGGCCTTATCTTAATGATGTACCCACCTCTGGCTAAGGTTAACTACAACCTGCTAGGCACTGTGGTAAAAGATAAGAAAGCCATTAAGCTCTCTTTGATCATGAACTGGATCGTTGGTCCAATTCTGATGTTTGTATTGGCACTAACTTTCTTGGGAGACCACCCAGGTTACATGGTTGGGGTGATTCTGATTGGTCTTGCTCGTTGTGTGGCGATGGTTCTGGTTTGGAACGACATCGGCGGCGGTAACAAAGAGTACGGCGCGGCATTGGTTGCTCTAAACAGTGCATTCCAAGTGGTGAGCTACAGCTTTATGGCGTGGTTGTTCATCAGCGTTCTTCCACCAGTATTTGGTTACGAAGGCATGTTGGTTGATATCTCGATGATCGACATTGCACACAGTGTACTTATCTACCTAGGTATCCCATTCCTAGCGGGCTTCCTAAGCCGTAAGATCCTTGTGTCGATGAAAGGCGAGCAGTGGTACAACGACGTATTTATTCCACGCATCTCTCCAATCACACTGATTGCACTACTGGCAACCATCGTTCTGATGTTCAGCCTGAAAGGTGAAATGATTGTTGAACTGCCAATGGACGTTCTATTAATTGCGGTTCCACTGACTATCTACTTCACTGCGATGTTCTTCATCAGTTTCTTCATCGGTAAAAAGATGGGCATCGAGTACGACAAGAACGCATCAATTGCATTTACAGCAACAGGTAACAACTTCGAGCTAGCGATTGCCGTGGCTATCTCAGTATTCGGTATCAACTCAGACCAAGCGTTTGCAGGCGTTATCGGTCCATTGATTGAAGTCCCTGTGCTGATTTACCTTGTGAACGTGGCGCTTAAGATGAAAGACAAGTACTACAACGGTCAGACGGTTAAACCTAGCGTATAGCATCTACGTCTACACCTAGAACTAGAACTAACAAAAAGCAGCATCACTTTGAACAGAAAGGCTCACACGTTAAACGGTGAGCCTTTTCTTTATTCAGTTTCGTCTAATAGGCCTTTCAATGCTTGTTCAAGCCAAAGTAATGCAGGACCTTTTGAGCGTGTTTTAGACAGAACAAGATCAACCGGAGGCGACCAAGTTTTATGGTCAAATGACACATTCACCTCTACCAAGCGCTGTTTAATAAGCTCTTCTTCAACAAGGTGTTTCGGTAAGTATGCCCACCCAATATCGCTGCCGAGCACCATCTCTTTGATAACAATAAAGCTGTTTGACCACCATACCTTTCCGGCAATCAGCGGAAACTGATCCATCACCTTACCTTTGTCTCCCCTCAACATTAACTGACGATGCGGCAGTAAATCAGAGAGTTTCGCCACACCTGTTTTTGCGAGCGAATGACTTGGATGACACACAGCAATAAACGGTAAGTGACCGATAAAGCAAGGCTCAGAGCCGACATCAAAAGCCAAGTTGGTAAACATCAATCCAATGTCGGCCCTCTCTTCGATAATCAACGGATTGACCTCTGTCGTGGTACACGCAACCAGTTCAACTTCGGTCGCAGGGAATTGTTGACTGAACTGACTAAGGATCTTAGATAGGTTCGGAACCAGCAATGAATCATCTAATGCAATTTTGATGAGCCCCTCTTCACCGCTACCCATCGCGTTAACCGTTACATTAAGATCTTCAACCTGAAGTACGATCGCTTTCACCTGTTTAAATAACTGCTCGCCCGCTTTGGTTAATGAAGGCTTTCGAGTCGAACGATCAAAAAGCTCAACATTAAAATCTATTTCAAGATTACTGATGCCTTGGCTCACCGCCGACTGCACCTTACCCAAATGACGAGCACTGGCAGAAAATGACCCTAATTCAACGGCATACACAAACATTTTCAGCTGTTCAATGTTGTACATTTGGTTTCTCCCAAAACTTACTATCACTGAATATGATACTAACTATCTTTATATTATCACTTAAGTAGATATTATCTAGCCAAATCATTAGCCCATCGGCGGCTATTTAATCGTAAAGAGAGTTAGAAAAATGTCACATAAAGAACGCATGTTGCACATGGTGCTATTTGAATTGGTTGCTTTGGTTTTGATGGCGGGGCTTGCAACCTATATTACAGGAAACGGCGCAGGCGAAATGGCAGGCTTAGCGCTCGCAATATCATTGATAGCGATGGCGTGGAACTACGTTTACAACTATGGCTACGACAAAATTTACGGAGCAGACCGAAGCAAAAGAACCACGAAAACACGTATCCTGCACGGATTAGGTTTTGAGCTTGGCTTAATGACAGTGACTCTACCTGTCTTGATGTGGGTTCTACAACTCGACTTCCTAACCGTACTGATCATGGACATCGGCCTAGTTATCTTCTTCGTACTTTACGCGATTGCGTTCAACTGGGCGTATGACTCAGTTCGAGATCAATTGGTTGCGAAAGGAAAAGTGGCAGCTCTGGTTTAGAGCTGCATACATTCAAATAAAAAGGGGCTAACTGGTAATCAGTCATCGTAAAAAGGAGAATAAATACGATGACCACATAAGCATAGACGGACGGGTCAAATATCAGTTAGCCCATGAGTTTACTCTAACAATCTAAGCTGTCATGCGCCTGACATGACAGCAATTAAACTTCGATGAAATCTCAGGTCATTCAATCAACTCACCATGAACAGAGGCACGTTGGTTTTACTCAATAATCTTCTGGTAACGCCACCCAGCATCTGTTGATGCATCTTCTTATGAGCAAGAGCGCCAGCCACTATCAAGTCAGCATGAAACTGCTCTGCATGAGCAAGGATCGCTTGAGGCGTTTTTATTCTGCCCTCTTTAAACGAAATACACTCCACTTCGATATTATGTAGCCCCAAATAGCGCTTTAAATCTTGTTGATTAGGCTTTTTGTTGAGTGAACGCTCACTGGTTACCACCACGATGTTTTTTGCTTTTCTAAGCAATGGCATCACTGCTTTCACAGCCCTCGCACCTGGATCATCTCCATTCCAAGCAATCATAATGCATTCCGGGTTAAAGCTTTTTTGCTCACGTGGCATCAGTAAGATGGGGCGACTGCCATGTTCTATCGCCACGTCAAAACTCACGCTACTTTTGCCATTGAGCGGTTTAGGGATAATGATTAAGTCAGACACCTTACCGCGCTCAGAGACTACATCCGCTCGATAACCCGTTAGATTATGCCATTGGGCACTCACGAGTTTATTGGCGTCGTTCATCACTAAGTTATCACTGTCGCACAGTGGCACTTCGAGCTTGTCGCACAAGGTGGTGAACTCAAGCTCAGACTGGTTCATATCTTCTGCAACGTAGTTATTCACCAATTGATCAATACGGCTAAGCCATTTACTTGGTAGCAATTGGCGCTCTTCTGGCATTAACTGTTGCGGGCTAATTTGGGCGTGCAATACATCCAAGTGCGCACCAAAATACCGAGCAACACTCAATGCACCTTCTAACCTTTCAGCGGAGTTTGCCGTAGAAGCAAAAGGCATAATAATAGTTCGAATCGTCATAATTACTTTCCTTCCATTATCCAATCGGCCAAGGCAGATCAACCGCCTCTTGCAACAAGCCAATCGGTAAATCCAAAACCATTAGGTGAGTTAGACCCAGTAAGAACCCTGTCGCAGCAACCGTTACCGATGCGGAACGTATCAAGCTCAACCCTGCTTTACTCATCAAGAACAGGCAGAAGAACGCGCTAATAGAAATCACGTAGCCGACAAAGTAACAACCAAGGATCAGCGCGCCCAACCAGTACAGGTAATGCATCATGCTGATGCTGTTGGTATCAAAGGCGTAACCTTGCTCATACTCGTTATCGAAGTAGACAGCATCGCCTTCTGGCTTGGTCAGCAGTTGGAATAGCACCACCGAAGACAATACCCACATAATACTGGCAATGATGATGGTGAACACGCCACCTAAAAAGCTCTGTTGGTAGCCATCGTAAATGCCGTACATAAACGCGATGTTGACCAAGGCAGCGAAGATAACCTGAGGCTTGCGGTAACTGATTCTTACTGAAGGTTGAGCAGTTTCAATCGAAGCGTCTTGGGCTTCGCTTTGCTTGTTCTTCTTCGCGCTTTGACGCCACATGAAGAACAGAGAGAAGACAGTCAGCGCACCAATAATCATCACACCCGGGCGTAGTAAGAATGCAGCACCATCAAACTGAACCGCTTGGTATAGGTAGGTCTCCATGCCGTTGGCCAGTACAAAACCAATCAAGAACGCAGGTCGAGGCCAGTCGAAACGCTTCATCAGCACACCCAGCGTACCGATACTTAATAGCGTGACTAAGTCGCCAAGGTCGCGTGTTGCTTGGAATGCAGCGAAACAAATCACCATCACCATGAATGGAGCAAGCAAGGTGTAACGAACCGTGGTCAGCCTAGCCACCCAAGGTGAAATCAGCATACAAGCGCCCGCACCAAACACGTTCGCTAATGCCAAAGACCACACGATAGTATAAGTAATATCGAGATCAGTACTGACCATCGCAGGACCTGGTTCTAAACCCACCAACACCATGCCGCCAAGGAATACTGCCATGCTACCCGAACCTGGAATACCGAATAACAGCGTAGGGACTAAGCCACCACCCTCTTTCGCATTGTTCGACGATTCAGGTGCGATAACACCACGCACATCACCTTTACCGAATTCAGGATCTTTCTTAGTCGTTTGCACCGCATGACCATAAGCGATCCAGTCCACTACACTGCCACCAAGGCCGGGAAGTGCACCAACAATACAGCCGATTACACTACAACGCACTGCGAGCCATTTGTTTTCCAAGAAGTCACGAACGCCCGCAGACCAACCCTTGCCAAGTTTACTAGCATTGGCGATTGGCTTATTTTGACGAAGCAGATCGATAATCTCAGGAAGCGCAAAAATACCTAAGCCAACGACTACCAGAGGAATGCCATCCATTAGGTAGAAGTTGTCAAAGGTCATTCGATATTCGCCAGTTGCAGGGGCACTACCGACACTGCCAAGCAATACACCCATACCACACGCCGACAAACCTTTTACCAAGCTCTTACCTGCCAACGCACCGACCATGCTCAAACCTAATAAGGTCAGCATGAACAACTCACCAGAACCAAAAGCGAGGATCACTGGTCGAGCGATCAACACAAACCCTGTTAGTATCACCGCACCGAACAAACCACCGAAAAGCGATGAAGTAAACGCGGCAGAAAGCGCACGAGCCGCCTCGCCTTTCTTCGCCATTGGGAAGCCATCAAGCACGGTTGCTTGCGAGCCACTTGAGCCCGGGATCCCCATTAATACGGAAGTGAATGTATCGGAAGTGGGAATAACCGCAACCAAGCCGATAAGCATCGCCAAGGCTGAAATTGGGTCCATGCCATACAAGAACGGCAGCAGTAATGATAAGCCTGCAATACCGCCAAGCCCCGGAAAGATACCAATCGCGAGACCCAGCAATACACCACCTAACATAAAGGTGATGTGCTGAACGCTTAATATGGTTTCCAGTGCAGCAAAGAGTTCGTTAAACATCGTTGAATCCTTTCTATCATGAGACTCACTTTCGCTTTCGTGACCACTGCTTTCCTTAGCCCTTGATGCACAAAGCCCTACGGAGTTACCCGTACAGCGGCGATACAATGGGAGTGAAGCACTCACTGAGTTAACGATTTAATCGAATAACTCGTTAGCTACGTTGCGACAGAGAAAGTAAGATGAAAAGGCGTGAGCCACGATCTTGCGTCGCGGTCTCACCGCCAGTTAATACTGAGCGTTGTTAAGACTCATATTTTCTTGGGCTTCTGGATAGCCTGTTTAGAAACGAGTGTTGTAGTTTGTAGTGAGCCAATTTCTGACCCATTCAAGGTTGCTTTCATCAAGCGACATAGCCGCTTTAAGTGCGAGTTGTGCTTGTTCGCCAGTCAGCTGAGGGTAATCACCCAATACTTCGACGGCACGTTTTTGAAAATCAGGTTGAGAGACTAATTCAGAAGCCGATGCGCGCCATGCTGCAACTATCTCTTCTGGTGTCGACTTAGGCACAAAAATCATCTTCTGAGCGGCAAACCCGGCCATAAAGAATGAGCGCCAAACCGCATAGCCTTGTGTTTCTGCTTCTTCAGGGTGGAACAACTGGTACACCTCAGCGAAGTGCGGAAGCTCTGGGAAGTTAGGATCACGCTTTAGCTTGCCGTCTTCACCCAATACACCGAAGCTAAACAAAGGAATCGCTTTACCTTCATTGACTAACGGTGTCACTTTGTCGATGTAAGATGAGCTGGTTTGAGAATCGATATTCACTTCGCCGCGCTCGAATGCCAGTCGACCCGCACCACGCCCTTGCATGCCGAAAATCGCTTGTACCTCCAAACCAAGTAGATCCATGGCTAGCAGTGGTACCAAGTCAATTGAGGTCGCACCTTGGCTTGCGTATTGAAACTTGATTTGGTCTTTCTTATCGAAAAGATCTTGTACATTCTCGATGCCCGTTTTAGGCGAAACATACACAACGCCGCCAGTTGGGGATGCGAGAATCACGCTCCAATCGTTGTAGTCGTAACGAACTCGGCGATCTTGAAGAAGATAGGGATATTGGGTTGATGCCGAGCTTGCAAAGATGTTGAGGCCGTTGTCTTTCGCACGGCGAGCAAATTGGTTAGCGCCTTTTGTTGAGCCGCCACCCGGGATGTTTTTCACCACCACTACTGGATTGCCCGGTAACGATTGAGACAAATAAGGTGCATAGAAACGCCCCCATGTATCGGTACCGCCGCCCTCTTTGTAAGGCATCACAAACTCGACACGCTCACCTTTAAACGAAACCTCTTCGGCTTGTGCGTGATGAGATAATGCCCCGAAACCAAGTAGCGTGACCAAGAGTGATTGGCAAACTTTTAGCTTAGACAATTTTTGAGTCATAAGAAAAGAACAGTTCGAGAATAACGAACCCTTAGTAGAAGATTGTGTATTTTCGGGTAGTTGTACGTTCAGCATCGTGCCTCCTAATATCCTTTTTACTGCGTGTTACCTGCAGCTGGACTGTTTTTTGTGGTTTCTGACAAATTAGTCACCGAACCTGTCATCCAACTGACACGCTGCACTTTGATAACAAAAGTGTTACAAAGATCGCCCTTTAAGGCACAAAAACAGAGCACCGCGCGCCGAATTGGTGCAGTAAACCTCGAGGTTTTACTAGGGTCCGGGGAAGATATTAGAACGAACAAAGAATATGAGTGTAAGTGTGAATGTGAGAATGTGAGAATGAAAAAAAATCGCCAACCCAATGGCCAGCGATTATGAATACGCATTAAAGCAGCTTGAGATTAAAACGTCGGGTAAACCTGACCTTTGAACAGTGGGCGCGCTGTACGCACCAAAGCCGCTTGACGAACCGCAGGCTCAATTTCCCCTGGCTCTACTTTGATATTGACTTGGATTTGTCCACTAGGGTGCTCAATAACGACCGTTTCAGAGTTAATGCCTTGGCACACTTCATGCGCGACAGTACCCGGAATCATGCAAGCCGCCGCAACACAGATCCCGCCCGTCACAGCATGGCTAGCATGACAGTTTTGAGGAACAAAGTAGCGAGAGGTAATGTGTCCGTCTTGAGTTGGTGATGATAACAAAGACACTTTAGGCACCACGCTTCCTGTCACATCACCCATGCCCATTAAGCGACCTGCAGATAAACGGATAGACTCGATGCGCTCAAGTAACTCGGCATTATCATCGAGTTGTTGCTTGGTCTCGTTACCCGCTAAGCCAAAGTCTTTGGCATTAATGTGCACCATAGGCACAGCTGCATCCAAGCAAGAAACTTCAACACCTTTGACTTGATCACGCACGTTGCCTGTTGGGAATAGCTTGCCCGTTTTCGAGCCGCCAACATCTAAGAAGTTAAGCAAAACTGGTGAGCCAGTTCCAGGAACACCGTCCACACGCACATCACCGTCATAACGTAAATGGCCATTTGGGCTTTCGGCGGAAACTTCGATAATAGTATTGGTGTTGATGTTTCTGACACGCAACATGGTCGATGGACTGCTTAACTTAACCAAATTATTTTCACTGGCGAACGCCACGATGCCTGAGAGAATATTGCCGCACGAAGGTTTGGTATCGACTTCTTTCTTATCGACCGCGACCTGAGCAAAGAGATAATCTAAATCTGTCCCTTCTTGCTCCGACTTAGACACAATTGCGACCTTGCTCGTCAGTGACGTGCCGCCGCCGATGCCATTGATTTGTTGGCCTTCGCCTGAACCCATAATACGCACAAGCAGATCGTCTCTCTCTTGCTCACTTTCAGGTAAATCACTCGCTAGAAAGTACGCGCCTTTCGATGTGCCACCGCGGATCAACATGCAGGAAATATTCTCGTTCATGACCGTGTTCAACCTCTTACTCTTGAAGTGAAAGAGCAATTCCATGCTCATTTTTGGACTTCAAGAGTAAAAAACGAAACTGTCATGTAGCTGACTCGGCGGTATTTCGGTTGAATGACCAAGCCAAGATCGGGTTGCTGCAAAGCAATCGAATTAACTACCAACTAAACTAATCGTAGCTTTTAAGAGCGCTCTCCCATTCGGTTATCACTAAGGATTTTTTGCTTTGATCCGAGAAGATCAACAGGCTGACATCTAACGGAAGGGGCTTGAGTTGATTGGCAAACTGCTCACGTAAAACCGCTGCCGATTTAGCACTTTTTATATCGGTACGCACCGGGGGCATATTGGTTTCTTTTGCCATCAGCTTCTGCCCTGAATAGGAAAATAAGTAATCAATAAAGGCTTGAGCTTGTTCTAGCCTAGACGTGGTTTTATTAATAAATGCAGTTCGAATGACCACAGGTGTATAGTCGTTGGCCGCCACAATCACCACATCTTTGTGCTTCGACTCCCACGAGTTCGCATACGAGCCCATGATGTTGTAGGCAATCGCAATATCACCATCAGTCAGCGCTTGGAGCATCGACGCAGAGCTATCAAAGGTGCGAGCCTGATGGAGATTAAACAGCTCCAAGAATTGTCCGTAGTTACTCGTTTGAGCGCGTTCAAAGGACCAAAGCAGATAACCGATACCAACATCTCGAATATCAAACAGCCCTATTTTCCCCATCAGTTCTTCACTATAGAGGCGAATAAAACTCAACAGTTCGACACGGCTCAACGGGACTTCCTTTCCTTCAAGAAAAGACTCATTAAACACGATCACAGCAGGTTCATAGCTAAAACCAAACAGCTCATTTCGCCACTGGCTCCAGTGGGGAACAATACCCGATTGAGAGCCATAGCCCGGCACATTTATTTGGTAAGGCAGAGCATAACCATCATTAACAAGTCGCAATTGTAAATCCATCACCGAACTGATGGTGATGTCGGGTTGGTCCGGCTTTTGGTCTCGGATATGAGCATCTAATACATTGCTGCTCATCGCTTGATAGCGCACGGTTATTTCTGGGTTTCGACGCTGGAAATCATCGAGCAGTGGCTTCATTTCTGACAAATAGGCTGCACCATAGATCACCAACGCATCTTCATTGCCATCACCTTGGTTGCTATTGTCTTGGTGAACAGAGTCTTGGGGACCTGAGCCTTGATTAGCTTGTGCGGTGGCATTGGTAACGAATAGAGTGCTTGCTAACAACACCGCCGAAGTTAGCCCTGCGATCCAAATCCGTAAAGATTTCATCATTAAACCTCCCACCAATAGGTATGCGGGAACTGGACTTTCACCGTGAGGCCGCGATTATCCGTTTCGCCTGATGTAGTGTCTTCCAAGCTCAGAATTGCATTGGATTTTTGAGCAACATCTAACGCGATACTCATCCCTAGCCCTGTGCCTTGGCTAATCGCATTCGCGCTGCGATAAAACTTCTCGAACACATGAGGCTTATCTTGCTCATCAATGCCCGGCCCGAAATCGCGAATGTACAGCACCGCTTTGCTGCCTTGCTGTACTAATTCAACCTCGATAGTGCTGTCTTTGGGTGAATACTTGATTGAGTTTTCAATGAGATTCGTCAGCATCTGAGTTAAGGCGAAGCTATCGCCTCGAATGTAAAATTTAAGTGATTCTATGTAGCTCAATTCGATGTCTTTATTGAGTGCATTCATCGCCAAGCCACGGCTGGTTTGCTTCACTAGCTCATTAAAATCAATCTCTGTGGGCTCAATACTTTGGTAGCGATGGCGAATCGTTGCATGGTTCAATAGCTGCTCTACCGTACGCTCAAGCACCTCACATGCGCCAGTGACTTTATCTAAGTAATCGAGTGTGTGGCTGTCATTGGCTTTGCTTTTGGCCAGTTCGATTTGAGCTTTAATACCAGCGATTGGCGTCTTTAATTGATGAGCAGCTTCGCCAGTAAAGTTCTTAAGGTTGGTTAAGTTCTTATCGAGTTGAGACATAAACACATTGATGGTATCGACCAAATGCTCGACCTCTTCCGGCGCATCGAGATTAATAGGGGTTAAGTCGAGATTCGATCGCCTCTCCATCTTATTGTTAATCTCATTGACCGGCTTGAGCACCTTTACAATCAACACAAAGATGACCAATAGTGCACTTAGCATCACCGCGAGCAGTAGCTTAACCGCGTGGTCCGAGAGCTGCTTCTCCCATACTTGCCTCGCTTGTGTGGTTTGCCCCACAAGCACGTAAATGTTTTGCGGCCCTTCACGGGTATTCATGATGCGACTGACCAAAGACAAACGCACCCATTCATCTTTAAAGGTTAAGTAAAAATAAGCAGCCTCTGGTTCGAGCTTAATCTGATACTGGTCGATTTGGTCACGCACTAACTGATCATCAAGCAATTCTTTATAACCCGTGATGTAACCAGACTCCGATGAATTCGAAGAACTAGCAACCAGATAGAAAACCTTATCTCTAGGGGAATCAGCCAGCGATTTGAAGGCCGCGGTGGGGATGTCGACACTGAATGTTAAACCATTAAAACGAACCTGCTCTATGATCTGCAGGGCGGCGTTATTCAACTGGCGATCATAAAACATCTGAGTGGTTTGATAGGCGTAGCGCTTTACCGCAACCAAAGTGAGCAAACTAATCAGGCACAATAGACAGGTCGCTGAGAACAATAATTGAAATCTCAGCGATTTTGTTCGAAAACGAAATCGGACAGGTTTGCTCAGTGCCGTCACCTAATACACCTCAGCTCAGTCTTCGACTTTATTGAGCACGTAACCAAGGCCACGCAGGGTTTTGATCTCAACATTGCTATTGGCTAGCGCCTTCCTCAAACGACCAACGTAGGTTTCAATCGCATTAGTGTTGGGTGGGTTATCGAAGTTATATAAGTGGTCGATGATCTCTTCTTTGCTCATCACACGGTTGAGGTGGTTCAGGAAGATTTCTAATAAGCGATATTCACGCTGTTTAAGCTCAATGACCTCGCCCTTCACTTTCACAATGCAACCTGCACTGTCGAACTCAATGTCACCAAACGTCACTGTGTTCTGATCGCTGCCTTGACGACGTCGAACGATCGCGCGACAGCGGGCTTCCAACTCACCAAAATCAAAAGGCTTAGTGAGATAATCATCAGCGCCCAGATCCAAAAGCTGAATTCGGTCAAACACTTCACTGCGCGCGGTAAGAATGAGAACAGGGGTATCAGACGATTGGCGAATACGTTTAATGATCTGCTCACCCGATTTATTGGGCAGGTTTAGATCGAGGATCACTAAATCAAAATCGGTATGGCTAATCATGGCGAATGCGACCGCCCCATCGTAGGCACAATCAACACCATGACCTAGGTCGATAAAGCGCTGTTCTATTGCTTCACTGATCAGACGATCATCTTCAACTACCAATATTCGCATCTTATCCCCCGCTTAAATAAGACGATTGTTCTCAAGTATGATGGCAATTTCAATAACAAAAGTAACAATAATAAAACAAAGTCCAGTATCACATCACATTTAGAACATTCTGTTCAGTACAGATGTTAAGGCGCGTTAAATATCATCAAGCTACGTCTAATAATCCGCCACTCACGAAGTAGCATCACAAATCCAAACATAAACTCCTCGTACCAGTTGCGCATTCATTTACATATAGGTAGTTTGAGCGGCTTCGCAACCTATCAATTCGAGCAATGACGTTCATGCGAGCATCTTTTTCGAGCAAAAGTGTTCGGATTAACATTTCAAGTGACTTTAATTAACAATTTTATGCTCAAACGCTCACTTTTGATGTTCGTTTATTTTCGAGTTCGCAAATATATGCACAATACACGTGCTAGATAAGCAAAACTAAAAAGGACTCGAACATGACAACAAACAAACACCCTTCTTTATTTGGGCAATGCTTGGCTGAATTTATCGGTACAGGATTACTCATATTCTTTGGCGTTGGCTGTGTGGCCGCTCTGGTATTAACTGGTGCGACATTCGGACAATGGGAAATCAGCATCATCTGGGGCTTCGGTGTTGCGATTGCAATTTACTGTACTGCCGGCGTTTCAGGCGCACACATCAACCCAGCCGTAACGATTGCACTGGCCATGTTCCATGGCTTCGATAAAGCGAAAGTGGTGCCTTACATCATTTCGCAACTGCTTGGCGCTTTCTGCTCTGCAGCATTGGTTTACAGCCTGTACAGCAACCTATTTACTGACTACGAAATCGCACATAACTTCGTTCGTAGCAGCCAAGACGCACTATCAACTGCTGGTATCTTCTCGACTTACCCACATGCTTCACTCTCTTTCTTCGGCGCTTTTGCTGTGGAATTCGTGATTACAGCAGTGTTGATGTTTGCCATTTTAGCGTTAGGTGATGAGAACAACGGCGCGTCTCGCGGTGCAATGAACCCTCTACTGATCGGTATTCTTATCGCGGTTATCGGTGGTTCTTTAGGTCCACTGACGGGCTTTGCAATGAACCCTGCTCGTGACTTCGGACCAAAACTGTTCGCTTACTTTGCAGGTTGGGATTTCGCACTAAGCGGTGCTCGTGATATTCCTTACTTCATCGTTCCAATTCTTGCTCCAATTGCTGGTGCGTGTTTTGGTGGTTGGTTGTACCCACGTGTTATCGGTGCTTACCTACCAGTAGAAGGCCAAGGCTGCACAATTCCAAACCAATGTGAAACAGAAGAAGAAGCTGAACAAGCTCAAGCTTAATCCCTAAGCGACCTTACATTTACTAAAATATAAATAACGAAAGAAAAAGGATTCTTACCATGACCGAGCAAAAATACATTGTTGCCCTAGACCAAGGCACCACAAGTTCTCGCGCTGTAATCCTCGATCACGATGCAAACATCGTTAGTTCTTCTCAACGAGAATTCACTCAGATTTACCCGAAAGCGGGTTGGGTTGAGCATGATCCAATGGAAATCTGGGCGACTCAAAGCTCTACATTGGTTGAAGCTCTTGCTAAAGCAGGCATCCGCAGCGATGAGCTAGCGGGCATTGGTATCACGAACCAACGTGAAACCACCATTGTTTGGAACAAAGAGACAGGCAAGCCTGTTTATAACGCAATCGTATGGCAGTGTCGCCGTACAGCAGATATCTGTGAAGACCTTAAAGCGCGTGGCCTAGAAGACTACGTACGTGACAATACAGGCTTAGTCCTTGACCCGTATTTCTCAGGTACCAAAGTAAAATGGATTCTAGACAACGTTGAAGGCGCTCGCGAAGACGCTGAAGCTGGCAAATTACTGTTCGGTACAGTTGATACTTGGTTGGTTTGGAAAATGACTCAAGGACGTGTACACGTTACGGATTACACCAACGCGTCACGTACTATGTTGTTCAACATCAACGACCTATGCTGGGATCAGAAGCTACTTGATGAAATGGGCATTCCAGCAATCATGATGCCTGAAGTGAAGCGCTCTTCTGAGGTTTACGGTCAAACGAACCTTGGGGGTAAAGGCGGTACTCGTATCCCAATCGCGGGTATTGCGGGTGACCAACAAGCTGCACTTTACGGTCAAATGTGTGTAGAAGCAGGCCAAGCTAAGAACACTTACGGCACAGGTTGTTTCCTTCTAATGAACACAGGCCAAGAGAAAGTAACATCAAAGAACGGCCTACTAACAACGCTAGCATGTGGTCCTAAAGGTGAGCCTGCATACGCACTTGAAGGTGCGGTATTCATGGGTGGCGCATCAATCCAATGGCTACGTGATGAAATGAAGCTACTGGCTGGCGCAGAAGATTCTGAGTACTTCGCAACGAAAGTAGATTCTTCAAACGGCGTTTACGTAGTCCCTGCGTTTACTGGTTTAGGCGCACCATACTGGGATGCTTACGCTCGCGGTACGATTGTCGGCCTAACTCGTGGTGTTAACTCTAACCACATCATCCGTGCAACGTTGGAAGGTATTGCTTACCAAACGCGTGACGTATTGGATGCGATGCAAGCGGACTCTGGCATCAAGCTAGCAAACCTACGTGTTGATGGTGGTGCAGTAGCGAACAACTTCCTAATGCAATTCCAATCAGACGTACTAGATACAGAAGTTCACCGTCCTGAAGTAACTGAAGTAACGGCTCTGGGTGCAGCATACCTTGCTGGTCTAGCAGTTGGTTTCTGGGACAGCATTGACGAGCTTCAAGACAAAGCCGTTCTTAACCGCACCTTCATGCCGCACCACGACGAAGAGAAACGTAACCGCCGTTACAAAGGCTGGAAGCGTGCAATCAAGTGTGCACAGGTTTGGTCTGAGCTGCACGATGACGACGAAGAGTAAAATCGAGCGTTCGAATAATCACTCTCTTATCGATTGAATTGTTCGTTCCTCAGTAAACGAAACTAAAAAGAGCACTATTTTGTGCTCTTTTTTGCGTTTGGAGCCAATTTTTCATGTTTTGATCAACGTTTTTGCGGTTTGGACATAATTCCTTACTATCATTACTTCTCTCTTTTCATCAATTCGAGCACAATAGCGTGAGTTTATATTTTCGATTTTGACGCGCTAGAGCCCTTTGCGCGCAGGGAGTGGTAAGTTAAGTGAAGCAGATACCAAGACACCAGCAGATTGTAGATCTGGTAAAAACACAAGGATATGTGAGTACCGAAGAGCTCGTTGAAAAGTTCGATGTCAGCCCACAAACCATCAGACGAGACCTCAATGAACTTGCCGATAACAACAAAATTCGTCGCTATCATGGTGGTGCAACCATTCCTTTAAGCTCGGAAAACACCTCGTACAACACGCGTAAAGCGCTTAACTTCAACGAAAAAGACGTGATCGCCGATGAACTGGTTAAACACATCCCAGATGGCGCGACTTTGTTTGTTGATATCGGTACCACACCAGAATCGGTTGCCCGCGCGCTCAACAAAAACCACAAACAGTTAAGAGTTGTCACCAACAACATTAACGTTGCGAGCATCCTTCTGCCGAACCCAGAGATAAAGGTTATCTTGGCCGGTGGCGAAGTGAGAAACCGTGATGGCGGTATCGTGGGCGAAGCAACACTAGATTTCGTGAAACAGTTCCGCCTCGACTTCGGTATCTTGGGCATCAGTGGCATCGACTTTGATGGCTCACTGCTCGATTTTGATTATCACGAAGTTCGTGTGAAACAAGCCATCATCGAGAACAGTCGCAGTATCTTCTTAGCCGTCGACCACACTAAGTTTGGCCGTAATGCGATGGTTAAGCTTGGTAATATCTCCCAGGCGCACATGGTGTTTACCAACAAGCAGCCGCCGGAAGAGATTTTGAACATCCTTAAAGATTCAGACATTCCTTTAGAAGTCATCGATACAGCTCGTCCTGTGAGCGAATAACTCACATAAGTGCTCGGTGAGCCACTTTCTATAATGAATCACGATTCTTTATAGAAAAGTTAAAAAAGTAAAACTTGCTCGCTGTCACTGTCGCTTCTATGCTCGAATTAGACTTATTTGAACCTCTGCTTTCATAAGCAGAGGTTTTTTTATGCCCAAATCACATAAAACGCGCATAAACGAAAATAATAAATGACCGCAAACGAAAGTTCATATAGGATTCAATTATGTTCTAAAATGCTCGTTCGCTCAGAAGAGGTCAAAACCATGAGTGCTCAACAAAATAATTCAAACAACAGTACATCTTCCACTTTAGACTTGATCGTGATTGGCGGCGGCATCAATGGCGCAGGCATCGCGGCAGATGCATCAGGTCGTGGTCTAAACGTTGGCTTATACGAAGCAAATGATTTCGCGTCTGCGACGTCTTCTGCTAGCTCAAAGCTTATCCACGGTGGCCTACGCTACCTTGAACATTACGAATTTCGTTTGGTTTCGGAAGCACTCGCTGAACGTGAAGTCTTGTTAAGAAAAGCACCTCATGTTGCTCAACCAATGCGCTTCCGTTTACCTCATCGACCATTTTTACGCCCAGCTTGGATGATTCGCTGTGGCCTATTCCTTTACGATAACTTGGGTAAGCGCACTACTCTTCCTGGAAGTAAGACAGTCAACCTAGCAAAATCAGGGCTACTGAAACCAGAAATGAAGACAGGCTTCGAATACTCAGATTGCTGGGTGGATGATGCGCGTATGGTATTGCTCAACGTGTTGGCAGCAAAAGAAAACAACGCAGAAGTACGTAACTACTGCCGTGTTGAAAAAGCGCACCGCGAAGGTGGTATTTGGCATGTGACGATCCTTGATGTCATGACAAACCAACGCTTTGAACGCAAAGCAAAAGCGCTTGTTAACGCTGCTGGTCCTTGGGTTAAACAGTTCTTTGATGATGGATTAGAGCAGGCTTCGCCTCGTAATATTCGTCTGATCAAAGGCTCGCACATTGTTGTGCCACGCATTCACGACGAACCACAAGCGTACATTCTGCAAAACAAAGACAATCGTATTGTGTTCATGATCCCTTACCTAGATAAGTTCTCGATCATCGGCACAACCGACCTTGAATACAAAGGCGATCCTCGCGAAGTGGCTATCGACGATGTAGAAGTTGATTACTTAATTGATATCGTTAACCAGCATTTTGTTAAGCAACTAGAGCGTGACGATGTGGTCTGGACATACAGTGGCGTACGACCGCTTTGTGACGATGAATCTGACTCACCACAAGCTATCACTCGTGACTACACACTGGAGCTGGATGCAGAAATGGATCAAGCACCACTGCTATCTATCTTTGGTGGCAAGTTAACGACTTATCGTAAACTCGGTGAAGCGGCACTGAACAAGCTAGAACCTTACCTGAAACACATGGGCGCACCTTGGACAGCTAACGACACACTACCGGGTGGTAACTTCAGCTGCAGCCGCGAACAGCTTGCAGCAATGATGCACACTAAATACCCTTGGGCACCAGAAGCACTGCTACTTCGTTACGTGACCCAATTTGGTACTTACACATGGGACCTGCTTGAAGGCGCTACATGTGAGGCGGACCTTGGCATCCAGTTCTCAAGCGAAGCCCATGGCGTTTATCAAGTTGAAATCGATTACTTGATTAATGAAGAGATGGCGATGACTGACGAAGACATCTTGTGGCGCAGAACCAAACTTGGCTTATACATGAGCGAATCCGAGCAGCAAGCGGTGACGGATTACCTGAAAGAGAAACTACAAAGCAAGGTAGTGAGCTTTTCTCAAGTAGGCTAATCCACCAGCCAACAAGTACAGTTCAACAACCTGATTAATAAACAAGCTTAGCGTCCCCCGTGCTAAGCTTGTTTATTATTTGCCTCCACTATTTGCGTTCAATTCCTTGCACTTCAGTAGTTGTCACTCGACCAAATCGCCCTATTACCCTCTTCTATTTTCAACAAAAGCTAAATAGTGTTTTATCAAATGGGTTAATTATCAACTTCATAAAAGGTTGCTATTCTTTATCTCAACAAAACAATTCATTCAAAACGCTCACGATGTCAGCGCTTTAATAAGGAATCTATTCCATGCAAAAAGTCATTCTGATCACAGGCTCTACCGACGGTATCGGCTTCGAAACAGCAAAAGTACTCGTTCAGCAAGGTCACCACGTTTTATTGCATGGACGTAACCCAAGCAAACTTAAAGACGTTGAGCAGCAACTTATCGCTCTCTCTACGGAAGCGAAGATCCAAAGTTACGTGGCAGACTTGTCTGTTCTGGCTGATGTGGATGCGTTGGCTGACGAGGTGATTGCCGAGCACGAGAAGATTGATGTACTGATCAACAACGCGGGTGTGTTCAATACTCCAAACCCAATCACCAAAGACGGTTTAGATGTTCGTTTTGCTGTGAACACAGTATCGCCGTATCACCTGACCAGACGCCTGTTGCCAGTATTGAATTCATCGAGCCGTGTGGTGAACTTATCGTCGGCAGCGCAAGCGGCAGTGAGCATCGAAGCACTAGAAGGGAAAAAGCCACTTTCTGATGGCGATGCTTACGCGCAAAGTAAACTGGCGATCACCATGTGGACACGTGAGATGGCAAAAGAACTAGGTTCTAATGGGCCAATGGTGGTTGCTGTCAACCCAGCTTCGTTACTAGGCAGCAAGATGGTGAAAGACGCTTATGGCATTGCAGGCGGCGACCTAAGCATCGGTTCTGATATTCTGGTTCGCGCATCATTGTCTAATGAGTTCGCACAAGCAGGCGGTCAATACTTTGATAACGACAACAACACGTTTGCTAACCCGCACCCAGATGCGATTTACGGCGATAAGTCACAACAAGTTGTCGCTAAAATTGAAGAGATCATCAAAGCAACGCTTTCTTAATGACAGCTATGCTCAAGTGATTTTCTGATTCCAAGAAAAAGCCCTACGTGACTAACGCATAACTTAGTCACGTAGGGCTTTTTCGTTAAATCTATCTGATTCTACTTTTGTTCCCAATACGGTGGATTACCATAATATTCAGAGAAGTAGTCAATGAAGGCTCTCACCTTTGGTGCAAGTAACCTTGTGCTTGGGTACACAGCCCAAATTGCAGGCTCTGATGTTAATGGGTAATCTTCTAATATTTGAACTAGCTGACCGCTTTTCAGTTGTTCATAGGCACACCAATTCGATGTCACCGTGATCCCCATACCACCTGAGGCTGCGTCACGCAGTGCTTCCCCGTTATCTGCCCTGAACGACCCAGATGCCTTAATCGTCTTAGGCCCGCTTTCAGTATTGAAGGTCCAGTTTTCTAAACCAATTAAGCTAATACATTGATGATCGTTAAGATCTCGAGGTTTGGCTGGCTTACCATATTTGATTAAGTAATCAGGCGATGCACACACAATACGCTTGTCTGTCGCAAGTTTTCGGGCAATCAGTGTCGAGTCTTTCAGCTCCGAGATACGAATCGCGATATCAAAGCCACCCTCAACAACATCCACCATCGAATCTGATAGCCTGAGATCGACTTTTAACCCAGAGTAGCGCTCTAAGAATCCAGGTAAGGCAGGAACAAGATGCAAACGTCCAAAAGACGCAGATGCGGTAACTCGCAACGTTCCGGTTGGAGAATCACAACCCACACCGACCGCCGATTTGGCAGCATCCACGCTCGATAACACTTCTTCAGCATGAGGTAAGAATGCTTCCCCCTCTTCGGTTAAAGAGACCTTACGAGTGGTTCGGTGGACCAAGCGAACGCCTAAATTGTCTTCCAGTTTACTGATGTGCGAGCTTGCAACAGCAGGAGACAAACCAAGCTCTTGCCCAGCCATGCTGATGTTATGTGTGGAAGCTAAACGAACAAACAATTTGAGGTGTTCAATATTCATGAGATTACCAATAAAATCTTAAAAATCGCGTACCAGTAACCCTCATTATGCGTCATTCACATAATAATACAACGTATTAACTCAGTTGAATTGTGAAGAAGTGATTGAGCCAAAACGAAAAAAAACTCCCGAAGGAGTTTTTTTGTCTAAGTCTGCAATTCGCCATTTAGCTAGTCAGCAAAATTACCAACTCACTAGCCAGTTAAACGTGCATGCAGTGCATCTTTCAGTACAGAACGATCATGTTTCAGTTGGTGCATCGAGCCGTCATCAATGGGTGAATCTTTCAGCTCAAGCTTACGAATCTCTTTATCAAGGTTGTCGTACGTCTTCATGTCTGCTGCAAAGCCATCGTCAGTTTTAACAAGCTCAGCAATTTTATCTTTCATTTCAGGAAATTCGTGAACAAGAGAATGATTTTCACCTAGCATAGAAACCTCTTAAGTTGAGTAAAGTGATTGGTATTACGCATTCATTATTAACCTTAGCAAGGGAGTCAAATGACAAATGAGATCCAGTACACAGCGTAGAATATAGACAATTTAGATTCACAAATTTACAACATCCCCCTACAAAATCGAGGGTGTTAAATTGAATTGTCTCAGTAACGATATAGGCTCACGAGAATCATGAATTCTCGTAAGCACTACTTTTATCTTGTTGGATTTGAATCCAGCGAACAGGTCTAAATTTTGAATGAGACCTTTCAGCTATCAGTTATCTACCAGGCAAAAGTTTGAATCACGCTATCCTTCGCCATTGGATTAGATGTGATCGCATGATTCACCTTGGCTAAGAACTGCTCTCTAGAATCAAGTAGGAAGCCTTTCTGAGTCACGATGTTGTTACCGTGGTCACCCCAATAGAAAGTATCGATATTGAGGTTTTCGAGTAAGTATTTTTCCTCTTCTAAGATCTGAAGTTGAGTCGGCATGATGAACGTACCGTCATTAACTTGCTGCTCCAAAATCGTTCCTGGTTGTATTGCTAACGCCATTGGCGCTATCTGCTCAGGTTTCATGATATTCAGCAACCTTGTTGTCTCGACAATGTGCTCGCGGGAACGCTCACGACCGCCGAGTCCAAAAATAAACGACAATAGAGTTTCGATACCTGCCTCTTTTGCCAGTGCCATGCCCTCAATCGCTTGCTCTGGTGTCATACGCTTTTTGATATTATCGAGCACAACAGGATCACCAGACTCAAGACCCGCATACGCCATGCTCAACCCTGCACTTTTCAGCTCCTTAAGCTCACTCAAGCTCTTCCGACGGAAATCATTCAAACCGCTATAGAGTGATATTTTTCTACTTTCAGGAAAGGTGTGACGAAGCTTATCCAAGACCTTAAGCAGATAATCCGTACGAGCCGCCATCACGTTGCCATCAATAAGGAAAATCGATTCAACGTAAGGGTATATTAGGCGCGCTTCTTCAATATCTTTATACACGTCTTCAATGTCGCGAACCTTAAATCGCTTATCGCTGAACATATTACAGAACGTGCACGTGTTGATGCTGCAACCTAATGTGGTTTGAATAAGAATGCTCTTCGCCTCTATCCATGGACGATATACTTTTCCCTCATATTTCATATTGGTATCTCCGGTCTACAAGCACAGAGCGTGCGTGAATACACCAAAGCGTATCAACGTCAGCATTCGTTGATAATCCACAATATAGTCGAATCAGTTTTTAGATTTTGTAGAAAATAAAAAGCCTTGTGAGAACACAAGGCTTTATAAGAAGTGGTTCTAGCAAGAGCAGCTAAAACATATTTGAAAGGACCAGTTAGCTACTGCACCCCTGAGTATGAACTCGATTCATGTCGTCACCGACTTGTGCTTCTTGAGAGCCCGTCGATTGGCACCCTGCCACGAATAACAGCGTTACAGATAAGATAAGCCATTTCATAATAAATCCTCTTTCGGTCATGACTAAAGCATAGTGTTTAAAAGCGCGGATACCTCAATCATTAACTAAAACCTTACCTACCGATAAGGCCTTGGTTAATGAACAAAGCATCGCTTCTTTAATTAACGACCTGCTTTTGTACAAAAAACTTTCACTTCAACGAATGAAAATCGTACAAGAACGAAAATAGGACAGCTATAGAACTAAGAATAAGAGCTAGATGCTAATCGCTCGTCGCCAAGCTCACCGCGGCTTCTGCATGAATGGCTGTGGTATCAAACAAAGGAACATCACTATCTTGTTGCTGAATCAGTAAGGCGATTTCAGTACAGCCTAGAATGACGGCCTCTGCTCCTTGCTGGCTTAGCCTCTCAATGATCTGATTATAGATAGCGCGAGGCTGTTCTTTTACTTCGCCTCGGCACAGCTCTTGGTAAATGATGTTGTGCACTTGTTTTCGGTCACTCTCATCAGGGATCACAACATCGATACCGAACTTGTTAGTCAGGCGCCCTTTCGAAATCTTGTTCCATCGTGAAAGCGGTGCCGAGTAACCCGACTTTCTTTACGCCCTGTTCTAGCAGCTTTTGCGCGGTAGTATCAGCGATATGTAAGATAGGAGCCGTGATCTTCTGTTCGATTTCAGGCACGACTTTATGCATGGTATTGGTACAAATTAAGATGAAGTCTGCGCCACCTTTCTCAACAGATAATGCCGCGTCAGCTAAAATATCGGCAGTCTCAGCCCAACGGCCTTGGTGTTGTAACTTTTCAATCTCATCGAAGTTCACGCTATACATACAAATCTTTGCAGAGTTCAACCCTCCCAGCGTCGCTTTAACACCTTCGTTAATGGATTTGTAATAGCTCATGGTCGATTCCCAACTCATACCACCAAGCAAACCGATCGTTTTCATTTTTTATTCCTTTAATTTCTGACTATCCCGATTAAAGCGTCATGCGTTAAAAATTTATAGTACGATCTTGCTGAAAATGAGACGAAGTCTTCGCTATTTAGCAAAAGGCTCGAATGAACCATCCGAGCCTTTGCTGTTTTGTCCGAATGTTTGTGTGGGTTAATACACCTCACACCAATCGGATTTCATGTCGATCAGTGTCCAATCCTCTCTGGAATTTGCCTCATCTAGTGCTTTATCAAGCTTGCCAACATGGGACTTACGATCGTACTGCCACTCGCGCTCAGCATCAGTGTGATGAACAATCATCGCCATTGAGTTGGGTTGGCTCGTTGCCCATTGCATCATGGCTTGATCACCGTCTGAGTTACCGACCGCTAGAATAGGTTTTTTGCCGATAATATGCTGAATGTTAGTGACCTTTCCGGCTTTGTCATCGATGGTCAAAATGGACGAATCCTTGGTAACCGTCGGCTTACCATCGTTATAGCTGTAGTTATATTTAAGCGCACTACCAATGACCTGCTCTGGCGGGATGTTATAAGCTTCTGGAGCCCACGCTCGCATAAAGTCAACGCCTCCGCCCGACACAATGTAAGTTTTAAAGTCATGCTCTTGCAGGTAAATCAGCATCTCTTTCATTGGCTGATAAGTAAGGTCTGTGTAGGCTTTATTGAAGCGTTTATCTTTTGCTACCGCCAACCATTGCTCAACGTCTTGCTGGTATTGCTCTACTGTCATACCAGAATGTGTCGCCATGATGATTTTCAATAACCCTTCTTCGCCACTGCCCAGAACACTTTCAATATCATCTTCAAGTACATACTTAAACGGTGCTTCTGTTTTCCATTCAGGGTGTTCAGGCGCCATCTCTTTTACACGGTCTAGTGCAAAGGCTAGTTGGAAGTAGTAAGGTTTTTCTGACCAAAGCGTACCGTCATTATCGAACACGGCGATGCGATCGGCTACCGCAACGAACGTATCGGATTCAGCTTTGGTGGCTTGCCCAACAAAGTCGACGATAGCGGATTTGCTCTCGCTGTCCTTCCAAGAAGGCAGTAAATTAGGATCACAATCTTTAGCAAAAGATGAGAAAGAGAGGCTGGATAAGATCGCGACGGATAAAAGAGTTATTTTCTTCATAGCAACTACCATGTTGTTGAATTAATTGTAGGGTTTAATTCAATTCATCCTAGTTGGTCTACTCTGATTTTCCACTTATGGACACTATAACCAATACTCATGTTGGTATTGGAACAAACGTAAAACGAGGGCTAACCTCACGGCCAACCCTCGTTGTTTAAAAAGCTAAACAGGAAGCTTAAAGGCTAGGCGGAGTGCCCTCACCATTGGAAGCGATGGCATCAATTTGCACTAAAGCGCCCATAGGAATATCAGAGACACCGATAACCGTGCGCGCAGGCAACGGACCGTCAAAATAATGTGTGCAAACGTCATTGAGCACATCTAAATCAGCCATATATCTCAACTGGATATTGAGCTTCACGATGTCATCCATGACATGCCCAACGCTCTCAATCACTTCTTTAATGTTATTCAGGCACTGCATCGCCTGCTCTTTGGCACCATGCGTCACAATTGCGCCAATTCTAGGATCAAGTGGTAACTGGGCGGAGATATTGTTGTAGTGTGAAAAGGCCACAGTTTGTGTTGAAAGCTCGCTTACCGGTGCAGCTTTGGTATTGTTTGCCTTAATCACTATCCCATGTCGATCTTCAACCGCTTGTGGCGGAGTTCCATCACCGTGCGACACGGTTGCATCTATCTGTACTAACGCTCCCATCGCTAAGCCTTCAACAACAGTTATTGAACGTGCTGGCATATAGCCCACAGATCGTGCAATCGCCGAGTCAGGGAAGAAGGTGGTGTACACTTCATTAATGGCAGCAAGGTCATCCAAACTTCTCACATGGATATTAATCTTCACAATGTCATCAAGTGGAACATCAACATTCTCCAGAATCGATTTGATGTTTTTGAGACATTGAATGGCGTGCTCTTTAGCGCTCCCAACAACGATATTGCCCGTTTGAGGATCAATCGGTAACTGGGCTGAAATATGGTTATAGTGAGAGAAAGCCACCGTCTGAGTTGACAATGAACTGACTGGTGCATGTTGGGTATTTCTTGCGATTTTAACTAACTCACAAGCCGCTTGAGGATAGGTACCTTCACCATTAGAGATCACCGCATCCATTTGCAAATGAGCACCTTCGAGCGGTAAATCGGCTACCGCGAGTGTCGTGCATGTGGGTACGTAGTGTTGGAAAAAAGACGCATAGATTTCATTAACCGAGTCGAGAGCCGCAATGTTCTTCAAGTATATATTTACTCTCACAACGTCGTGCATGCGGTGTCCAATGCTCTCCACAATCGCTTGAATGTTTAATAAGCACTGTTTTGTTTGATCTTCTAAAGAGCCTGAGATCAGGCCACCTGTTTTAGGATCAATAGGTAATTGAGCAGAGAGGTTATTGTAGTGTGAAAATGCCACCGATTGTGTTGAGAAAGGGCTCAATGGTGCATCTTCAGTGTTTCTTGAAACTTTAATAATATCGGCACTCATGTCGATACATCTCCTATTCGAGTATTGATGTCAGATAGAGCCAATTAGCTGCATGTTTACCGACATTTCAAAATAAAAGGTACAAAAATAGCCGAACCAATAAATCGTGATAAATACTGGTTCAGCTTAATTCGAGCAACACAGTGGAGGTTTTTACGCCCCCACAATTAACCCCTACAGAGTACTTAAGAAGCTGTTGATTTTTTCTTCATGATGCTTAACGGTTTCTTGTGTTGGGATAACCGCATCTTTATGTGTGAAGTACACTAAAATCGCCATCTGAGCAGTGAGTCGATTTTCTGCTTCATCGAACGCCACTGAGTATTCGCTTTCTAGTGCGCCGCGAGTCACTTCTTCTTTGTCATTCGCAGGTAGGCAATGCAGCAACATTGCGCCCGGACGAGCCTTAGCCATTAGCTCTTCTGTGATAACATAGTTAGGCATGAATGCCGCAAGGCGCTCTTCCTTCTCATCCATTTGCGTCACCCAGTAGAAGCTATCGCCGTACACAACATCACAATCACTGATGCGTTCTACATCATCAGTAATTTCAATCGTGCCACCAGACTCTTCACAGAAGTTGAGCGCCATGTCGATCCACTCTTGCTCCATGTGGTATTTCTTAGGACCAATTTGTTTGAAGCCCATACCGTACTTAGCACACGTCAGCATCAAAGAGCGGCACACATCTGTCGCATCACCCATGAATGCTAAAGTTAGGTCTGATAGCTTACGCCCATCAGTAATGTGCTCTCTGATCGTGTAGAGATCCGCAAGCATTTGAGTTGGGTGGAAACGCGTATCAAGGCCGTTGATCACAGGCACTGTCGACATTTCAAGTAGGCCATCTAGTGTTTCAGGGCTATTAGTACGAGCCATGATGATGTCGCACATACGTGACAACACTCGAGAAGTATCATCAATCGACTCTTTACCACCTAAGTGAATGTCTTTTGGTGATAGGAATAGCGCATGACCACCCAGTAATGTTGCTGCCACCTCGAAAGAAACACGTGTACGAGTAGAGCCCGCTTCAAAGATCATCCCAACTGACTTGCCTTTGAACAGAGGTGGAATTGCGTTGTCTTTGCGCGCCTGTTTCAGATGAGTCATGAGCTCCATCATGTTGTCCATCTCTTCTACAGAGAAATCTTTCATGGAAACCATGTGCTCTAGGTTTGCTTTGTTTAGTTCAGTTGCGCTAGAAGAAGGTAATTTCATAATAAGTTCCTATTTTTCATAATTTTGTGTGCGGCTCTTTCAAGTTCACTTTCATGGCAATTTGATTTTGAATACCTGCCATCACTTTCAAGAACCGCTACGTTTGGGGTTAAATATTGGTATTAACGACTGCTCTCAGTCTTTAGTTGTTATTAGGTTTATCGCTGTAACTAAACTCTTGGCACTTGTTGGGTGATGCAGTGGATGTTGCCGCCACCTAACAAAATTTCTCGAGCCGGAACGCCATTCACTTCGTAGCCTGGATAAATGCCTTCCAAGATCCCGATAACATCGTTGTCGTAGCGTTGATCGAGCAACGGCAACACAATTTGGTTATTGGTAATCAGGTAATTGGCATACGACGCCGCTAAACGCTCACCCGCTTCTCGCTCCATTCCGTCTGCGATATCGATACCTGCCGCTTCTTCCTCGGTCATGAAAAGAGGGCCTGGCATCGGCAGCTTGTGTACCTTGATTTGACGGCCTTTGGCATCGGTTTGACTGGTGATGTAGTCATAGGCTTCTTTGCTGATCTCATATTGAGGATCATTCTTGTCATCGCACCACGTCAGAACGACTTCACCCGGCTTCACGACGTGAAGGATGTTGTCCACGTGGCCATTGGTTTCATCGTTGTACAAGCCACGAGGCAGCCAGATCACTTTCTCAACATTGAGGTGTTCACAAAGTACTTCTGTCAGCTCTTCTTTGCTCATATCTGGGTTGCGGCTTTCGTGCAGTAAGCACTCCTCTGTTGTGTAGAGTGTCCCTTCGCCATCAACATGAATTGAGCCGCCTTCTAGTACGATTGGAGCGCGGTATCGAGAGTCACGAATGGTTTCACACATCTTTTGAGCAACTTGGTTGTCGCGATTCCAAGGTGAATACAAACCATCAACAAATCCGCCCCATGCATTGAATTCCCAATCCACACCTCGGCGTTCACCGCTGTCATCAACAACATAAGTCGCACCGATATCACGCATCCAAGAGTCATCAGTCGAGATTTCCAACACTCGAATGTCCTCTGGTAAGCGAGATACTGCGTTATCGTATTGGTCTGAACTCGCAAGCATGGTGACTGGTGTTGTATGGCTGATCTTGGTAGCAACGTCTGCAAACACCGCTTGCGCTGGTTTTGCCCCATTGCGCCAGTTGTCAGTACGTTCTGGCCAAGCCATCCAAATTTCGCTGTGTGGCTCGTGTTCCCCTGGCATTCTGAAGCCATCATGTTTTGGAGTAGTCTCAATCAGTTTTTTCATCGTTATGTCCCCTAAATTATGCTTGAGCTTCTTTTTTATCTTGTGTCTCGGTCGTGTCGTCATCGCCTGAACCTTGCTGCTTCTTGCGTTTTAGAGCACCTAGAAGAATCCATTCACCAGCAAGGATGGTGGCAATCACGCCAATCAAAACAGGTCCTGTGTATCCCCAATCAGCAACAGTTAGATCAAGGGCCTCAGGGAAAATGAATAAGATCACGGCTTGAAGGACGACCAAGAAACAAACAATCGACATGACCCATTGAGCCGCCATGCCACCCGGAACTTTGAATGGGCGTTCACGTTGACCATCAACCACTCGAAGCTTTAGGTATGCAGGGAACATGAACAGGTAAGGAAGTAAGAAAATGCAGCTAGAGAAGGCAAATATCGACCAGAACAGATCATCATTACCCTGAGCAAACAGCGCGTAAGACAGGATAACGACCGTTGATACTGTGCCTGTGATGTTGTTTGCGCCAACTGGAGAGCCTTTCTCAGACACTTTCGCGACTGGGGCTGGAAGCTCACCTTCTTGAGCGGCTTCAGCAGCAGCTCGGCTAGCGCCCATTGTCCAACTCACCATGTTGCCGATAAGCGTTAACAAAGCGAAAGTACCGAAGATGTACACCATCGCTGTACCAACCACACCAGTGCCGAAAAGTGTTCTAAATGTGTCGATAAGGCCAGACACCAAGCCAATGCTTTCGACAGGTAGCGCCATCAAAATGCCTACCGTACCGAAGATGTATAAGAAAGCGGTGATACCGATAGAGAGGAAGACAGCCTTAGGCATATCACGAACGTCTTTCATTTCTTTAGTCATGGTCGCAACCAGTTCAAAACCCATTAGGTTGAACACAATCGCGGGTAAGAAAGAGACCGCAGAATCCAATGAAGGCATCATTGCGGGCAACGTAAATTCGTTGGCAACGCCGTTTTTCATTGCATAGATAAAGCCGCCCACACCCAATGTACTGATCACGACAATTTTTAATATTGCGCCAATATTGGTGACCCACACACCGATGTCGGCAGACACATTACAAATCAAAACCGTTAGCCACGTCAGTAATATACAAATGGCGATTTGTCCCCATAAAGACAGATCTGGCATGAAGAGTTCGGCAAACATCCCTGCAAACATGATATATACCGCAGGCATCCATAAACCAACGTTAATCCAGTAAAACCACGTTGTTCTGACTGCCCATTTAAAATTGAAGGCTTGTTTTACCCAATCGTAAATCCCACCTTCACCTGGGTAGGTGGTACTCAGTTCGGAAGTAATTAAGCCATATGGAATGACAAAGAAGACCAGCATTAACACCCACCAACCAATGGCACTGACACCAATACTGGCTGACGCGGTTAATGTGTCGACCACCAAAACTGCACACAGTGTAAAGAGTGCAATTCCCGTAACCCCCATTTTTCCTTGCGTTTCGTTACTCATCTCTTAGCTCCTTAATCTCTAATTCGGGATTAATTAAACGGCAAAGCGATGAAGTGAACTGGGATGAGAATTGAATATCGGTTTTACATAAACGAGTTCGGGGTAAAAATAAAATAAACCCAACAAATATTAGATTTATAATGCTAAAAGTCGGAATACTTGATTTTGGTCAATAACCATTCGATTAATAAATACATTTTCCATTTCAAAACCAAGATCACATATCTAGTTAATCTAGGGGGAATTAAGGCTTTCTGTGACATATAGGCGACTAAAAACATCAAATATTGATCACAAATCGAATTGTGATTTCTATCCCCACGACACCTGCATTATTTAAATACAATTCAAACTAACTTATTTGCCCTGAGCAAAATATTATTTGGAGAGTTAAACATGTCGAAGCCTATTATTGTTGTTGCTGTCGGTGGGAATGCTTTACTACAGCGTGGTGAAGTAATGAGTTGCGAAAACCAAAAAAAGAGCATCGCGCAAACCGCCAGCTCTTTGGCTGAACTCAGCAAAGACTACCGTTTAGTGGTTGTGCACGGAAATGGCCCTCAAGTCGGCCTACTCTCATTACAGAACAATGCTTATAAAGATTGCCCTCCTTATCCGTTTGATGTGCTTGGTGCCGAGACTCAAGGGATGATTGGTTACCTTATCCAGCAGGGGCTAAATGCTGCAATTAAAGACCGCTTTACGACCACGATTCTAACTCGCATTGTTATCGACGAGAATGATCCTGCGATTGCCGACCCAGCCAAATTTATTGGCCCTATCTATACAGAAGAACAAGCCAAACAACTCGCAGAAGCCAACCAATGGGTTGTGAAACCTGACGGTGCACACTGGCGTCGCGTGGTGCCATCACCTTCACCAAAAGAAGTGCTAGAAATAAAAGCCATCAAAGACTTGCTAGAGAAAGAGCACCTAATTATTTGTGGCGGTGGCGGTGGCGCTCCAGTCGTCGAAAAAGATGGCGCTTATGTGGGTTTTGAAGCGGTAATCGACAAAGACATGACAGCTGCTCTTATCGCAGAAGAAATCGGCGCAGAACATTTACTGATCCTCACTGACGGCTCTCATGTTTGTTTAGATTGGGGAACCCCAAAGGAAGAGAAGCTTGAGAACGTGTCAGTTGAACAAATGAAAAAGTACACTTTCCCAGCCGGTTCTATGGGGCCGAAGGTCGACGCATGTTGTCAATTTGTAGAAAAAACAAAACAGCATGGATACATTGGTGACCTGTCTAGTGCATTAGAGATCATAGAAGGAAAAACGGGGACACATATTAATGCTTAATATTGGGTTATAATGCTTTATATAAATAAAGGGTAATAAAGTCTAAGTTTCGATATTCCGATTGGAAATTTTCTTGAAAGCCCTTTATGTTTTTTGTGTTCCAAATAAAAATGAGGATCATTAGATGCGCAAAGTAACAACCGAAGAAAAGTTAATTCGAATTCATGATGCTGTTGTGCAACTAATGGAACGCCGTGAAGCTACTGATATTTCAATGTACGATGTTGCCAAAGAGTGTGGAATGGCAACATCTACGGTTTATCACCACTATCCAAACATAGAGAACTTATTTCATAATCTATTAGATGACGTTTTTACTGATTTCGACTCTCTGCTCGGTAAATGTATAGATTACGAGCATGTTAATCATTGGACTGACATCAATCGCATGATTGAAACAGCGTATGTTAATTATTACAACAATCACCCGATTGCTAAAAAGTTAATTCTAGGTCGTCATACATTCACTGAGCTAGGACATGCAGACACCGAGAATGACTTAATTCTTGGTAAAGAAGTAGAAACGATTTATCGACAGTTTTTTGATGTTCCTCAGTTACCACAATCCATCAATGTCTTCGCTATCTCATTGCAAGTCGCAGATAAAATATACTCGTTATCTTATCGACAACATGGCTGCATCACACCAGAACTTGCCAACGAAGCAATCCGACTGACCGAGTCTTACCTTAAGCTGTATATTCCTCATATCTGTCAAAAAACAGAGCCTAGCATGATGCATACGCATTAAGAGAACCTGTAATCCCGATAACGTCTTACCTTTCTATTTGCGCTCGATGACCAGGCTAAACTCGCTGACCAAACAAAAAAGCAGAACTTCAATTCCTCAAAGTTCTGCTTTAACAATCCATGACTGCTTACGCTCTGCGCTTTTTGAAAGCGTGCCAGCCAGCGCTGAGAATTGTTTTTACCACCACGCTTAATGCGCTAAGTTTAGGGTCGGCATTCTTGCCAGAAGCAATGCGCCACATCTGATGTTCATACCAAACCAGCCCGACCATCGCCACCTTGTCTAATGCGGGTTTTCCTGTGGTTGGCACCGTTAGTGGCATGCCGTGGCTAGGGTTTTCAATTAACTTGTTAGGGAAATCAGGATCAACCGCCATTGTTCGCGCAATACCAATAAAATCGGTCGCCGAGGTGTTTAATGCTTCATTCATTGCTTGCGCGGTTCGAAAACCACCCGTGACCACCAGCGGTGTACTCACGAGTTTTCTCGCCTTAACCATGTAATCCATAAAATACGCTTCACGTTTTACTGTGCTGGACTTGATTGATTCAGCTTTGCTCTTTGAACCCATCATTGATGGACTTTCATAGGTGCCGCCAGAGATCTCAATCAGGTCGATACCGTTATCACTCAGAGTTTGTACAACCTGCATCGACTCTTCTTCAGTGAAGCCACCTTTCATGAAGTCAGCACTGTTGAGCTTAATTCCGACAGGGAAATCTTCACCGACCTCTTTTCGAATCGCGCGATAAACCTCAAGCACGAAACGAAGTCTGTTTTCGAGTGACCCACCCCATTTGTCTTGGCGTTGATTGTGTCTAGAAGACAAAAACTGACTTACAAGATAACCATGAGCACCGTGAATCTGCACGCCAGTAAAGCCTGCTTGTTTTGCAAGCTTTGCACTCAGCGCAAATTTATCAATGATTGCGATTATTTCCGTCTCAGTCAGAGCTCGTGGCGTATTGAAACCTTTTTCTAATCCACGCTCTAAAGAGATAGCCGAAGGAGCAACGGGGCTATCACATAAGAATTTAGGGATTTGCTTTCCTGGGTGGTTCAATTGCATCCATATCTGCGAACCATTTTGCGTTCCAGCCTTCGCCCACTCACGAAATACGATTAAGTCACTTTGCTCATCCAACACAACGTTTTTAGGTTCACCAAGCGCACCTCTATCGACCATCACGTTGCCCGTCATGGATAGGCCAATTCCTCCTTGAGCCCAACGCTGGTAAAGCGTGACTAAACCTTGCTTAGGGTTATGATGTTTATCACCTAGCTGTTCACTCATTGCCGATTTGAACAGGCGATTTTTGATCACTTGGCCATTAGGAAGAGAAAAAGGGTCGTTGAGGCAGATTGGATTCATGCGCGTGGTTACTTTCTTTGGTCTATATATTGCGTCCAGTATGCCCTATTTTATCCGACAGTTCTGAGCATTTAGTGCCTATTTCGAAGCAAATTTCACTCAATAATAAAATGCCAGCGGCATAGCAGCTGGCATTAATCGATTATAAATAGAATCTCAAAAACTGGGCTGACGCTGCTGAAATATGTCAACCAGAAAGGCTCTAATGCCCTTTACGCTCATGGTAATTGTCGTTATTGTGATTCTCTACGTCATCACCACAAGGACTGTCTGAGAGTTATGAACAGCACGATTGAAACTATTCTGGGGCACCGCTCCATTCGTCAATATACAAATCAACCGATTGAAAAAGCACAACTTGATGTGATTATTCAGGCTGGTCTCGCGGCTTCATCATCGAGCTTACTGCAGGCTGTTTCTATCGTGAGAGTGACAGACACAGAGAAGCGTAAACTGCTAGCAGAATACGCAGGTAACCAAGCTTACGTTGAGAATGCGGCTGAGTTTTTAGTGTTCTGTATCGACTATCAACGCCACGCTCAAATTAACCCTGAAGTGAAAACCGACTTTACTGAACTGACCCTGATTGGCGCGGTAGATTCTGGCATCATGGCGCAAAACTGCATGCTGGCAGCTGAGTCTCTAGGTTTAGGTGGCGTGTACATTGGCGGGCTGCGTAACAGCGCACAACAAGTCGATGAACTGTTAGAACTACCACAACATACCGCCGTGTTGTTTGGGATGTGCTTAGGTCACCCGGCACAGCAACCAGAGGTTAAGCCTCGCCTTCCTGCTCATGTGGTGATGCACGAAAACCAATACCAACCGCTGAGCCTAGATGAAATTGCCAGCTACGATGATTCAATGCAAAGCTACTACGCAAGCCGTTCAAGCAACCAAAAGCAGAGCAGTTGGTCACAGCAGATCACACAGAAACTCTCTGGTGAATCTCGCCCACATATCCTGCCTTACTTAAACAGCAAGCAGCTGACCAAGCGTTAAGCCGTTAAGCCGTTAAGCCGTTAAGCCGTTAAGCCGTTAAGCGATTAGAGCTAGCAACAAACAGCAGTACAAACAAAAATGTCAGCGTAATATACGCTGACATTTTTATTTATCCGGAGGCGGCTAGCTTACAGATATTTCTCAATCGGTAGCAATTGCAAAAAGCCTGACTGCATTCGTTCCCATTGACCAGTGTCAGGTTCGCTGTCCCAACGTTGGTCGCCTGAATACCAATACACATCACCGTCTTCAAGCTCTAATCGCCAGCTGTTTTCTTCGCTCATTGCTTGCTCAATGGTTTCTGCTAATGTTTCAGCAATCTCTTTATTCTCGATGATCAAAACCGATTCCGTGTTCAAGTAGGTAGAACGCAAGTTGAAGTTAAATGAGCCGATGCTCGCGATGCTGCGGTCGAATACGACTGATTTAGCGTGCAAGCCATAGGCCGTCTCAGGCGCACATTTAGACACGTCTTGAGTCGATGCTTCACAAAGCTTAGATTCTGGTTTTAGCTCAAACAGGTCGATACCATGCTCCAACATATCGTAACGTCTGCCCGCATAAGCGGAGTGATTGGTCACCAGATCATTAGACGCCATAGAGTTCGTTAGCGCTTTTATCTCAACGCCCTTGTTATTCAATACCTGCCACTCTTCAAGCTGACCATCATCGAATACAAGGTAAGCCGATTCCAATAAGATCTCTTGTTTCGATTCGCTCGCTAACTTACCTAGAAGAATCGCGGTCGCTTTTGGTTCATCAGTATTATCGGAGTCATCAGGGACGGGTTGATCATAAACAAAACGTGCATTCACCCAAGTCATCTCACCAATCACCTCTTTCAGTAAGCTATCAGCAGCCTTGCGATCTAATGGTAATTCAGGATAATTTTGATAATGCGGAACGACAATATTATCTATCTTCGAGAGATCAGGTTGTTCGTCATCACCCAGCATATCGACAGGGTAAGACCAACGGCTGTTCCAGTATTCAACAAAACTGGTTTGGATGGTGTTAACTACCGAGCCCATGACTAATACATCGCGGTCTCGAAAATTGATTTCATCAGAAAGATCGAAGTATTCATCACCAATATTACGTCCACCCACCACAGACAAAGTACCATCGACGGTAAACGACTTATTGTGCATACGGCGATTTAATCGAGAAAAGTCACCGACAAAGCTCAGCCATTTACTAAAACCGCGGCGTGTTGGTGTTGGGTTGAAGATACGAATCTCGACGTTCGGGTGTGCATCCAGTGCCGACAGCAACCCTTCACGTTCGTTGAGGTTGATATCATCCAGCATTACGCGAACCTTCACACCGCGCTCGGCCGCGGCTAGCAAGCGGCTAGCTAAGTAGCTGCCCGATTCGTCAGAGTTCCAGATGTAGTATTGAATGTCGATGGTGTGCTCGGCACTTTCGACCAGTGCTAATCGCTGTGCCAAAGCATCCCAACCAGACTCTTGCAGACGAACCGCGGTGGTGCCTTGCTCTAAAGCTTCAGGCTGAAATTCATTGGTTAGAACCGATAAAGAACTAGGTGCAGGAGAGGTTGGCGGTTCTGTTGGATGATCGATGCCTTCAGGAAGTGAAGAACACCCACCTAAAACGGCGATTAAGATTAACGTTAAACTGATGCGTTGGAGCACAGGCATGTATCTGACTTCCTTTTCACGATGCGTCTTTAGAAACTTTCCGTACAGCTTTTCAATGAACAAGCTATTCCGATCTATTCATTGATTATTACTGCTAAATCCTGAAATTTATAGGTAATTATCCAGTATAAATTTGAAGATCAGTAAATTGACCTACAAATCACCTAAGTTGAGTGAGTGTCAGGCAATATAAACTTAGCGGGTTTTCTACCATTTCGATGGTGAGTCTGTTCGGTCTGGGTGATGCTTCACCATTGTTTGGAGATCTAGTTTCACCGCTTGATTTCACACTAACAGGCGTGTCGACTTACTTATATGAGATCGTGCAAACGCATTACTTACGTAAGCGCTAAAGCTGTTGTTCATCTAAGGGACATGTAAGGATCAACACCGAAAACATTGTTCACACTACATAACGTTTATCGTCCCTACACAAGCCTTCCCTATAGTAGTACCCTTTATTGTCTCTCATTCTTGATGGTAACTGGATATTATGAAGCTTTTGGTCGATCGCACTGGTGAACAGTTTTTAGATATTCTGCAAGAATCGGGAGATACATTGACGGTTCAATTCATTACCAATGAAGGCAATCGAAAGGGTAAGCCGTTCCAAGATAACTTGAGTGGATTGTTCCTCACAGGGTGGAAGCCGCGCACCACTTCAACCGCCATCGGATTAGAACGCTTTAAGCAAGGCAAACTTGAAGATCCCAAAGTGAGTTTCGCATTGCACCAGCTCTATCCACTGGGTCGAGACGTAAAATTACCTTCTGGAGATATCGCCACAATCGCGAGTTACGCCAATACCCATGCCGATGGCTACTATATGTCTGTGCGCCTCAACGATGAATTAACCCGACTCAAGATTACACCCGATTGGGAACTGCAACCTTCCACTCAAAGATTGGCTCTGCCTTATTACCCAGCCTCAAGAACTAAAGAAGAGCTCGACAACATTGACGATTTTGATGCGTGGGCGGGCGGCTTCTAAATACTCCTCACCTACGCCTAGTAGCACATAATACCCAAGTTATTATCAATTATTTTTTGACAATAATTCAAATGTAGCACTGTTTATCGTTTCAAATATTCCCACTATTATTTATCCATCGACACAGACTGCAGCTCAATGAACAAAGAGTGGCACTGTAAACACAGACAAATCACCATTTCGGTGAAAAATAATATAGGTACGAACATGACTCAACTAACTATCGTCGCAAACATCGTCGCTAACGAAGACAAAATTGAATTGGTTAAAGCAGAGCTGCTAAAACTGATTGATATTACTCGCGCTGAAGAAGGCTGCATCAACTACGACCTTCACCAAGACAATGAAAACCCAGCACATTTCACTTTCTACGAAAACTGGACATCACGTGAACTTTGGCAAACACACATGGGTAATACTCACCTTGCTGAATACATGGCAGCAACCGAAGGCAGTGTTACGTCATTTACACTTAACGAGATGACTAAGTTCGCTTAAGTACAGTTTCTGTAGTCTGTTACTAGAAAGCACACTGACAAGCTATCGAGTTCGATTTGGAAGCCCCGCTGCACGTCAGCGGGGCTTTTTCATTTATGCGGATATCGTCAGCTGCCTTAGTTAGAGCTTCAAACGGGGCTGAATAAAGTCGATAAACGCCGAGATACGTTTAGAGACCGATGACGACTTGTAGTAAACCGCATTCACTCGCTCTCGGTCTGTGTTGGCAAGTTTGTCTTGTTCCAGAATAGGGATTAGGCGACCCGCAGCCATATCTTCCTGCACCATAAACCCCGATAAACAAGCAATCCCATTTCCAGCTAAGACTAGTTGACGCACGGTTTCACCATTACTGGCTGTCACAGTAGGCGCGACATCACTTTGGTTTGGTAAAAGCCAATGGTTAAGCACTTTGTTACCCGCAAACCCCACAATTTGATGCGAACTCAAATCTTCAGGTTTGGTGGGCAGCCCACGCTTAGCGAGATAACCAGGTGACGCCACAATATGGAGTAAGCTTTTACCTAACGGTCGAGCGTGCAGTGTTGAATCGGACAGCTTACCGATTCGAATCGCAACATCAGTTCTCTTTTCGAGAAGATCAACGAAGCCTTCGTTGGAAGTGAGTTCCAACTCAATGTCTGGGTAAGCCTCTTTGAATGACTGCACCAACGGCACTAGCTGATGGAATACGAATGGACTGGCGGCATCGACTCTTAAACGACCTTTTGGCAACTCTCCGCGCGACACGATTTCTTCTTCCGCGCTCTGAATCATCTGTAATCCCACCCTGACTGAATCGACAAACTGCCGCCCTTCCTCCGTCAATTCCACGCGTCTCGTTGTTCGGTTGAATATTGAGACGCCGAGTTGCGACTCAACCTTACTCACCGAACGAGATACCTTGGCGACCTGCACATCCAGCGCCTCTGCCGCCGCAGAAAAACCACCAGCATCGACAACGGTGAGTACCATTTCTAAATCATCTGAACGGGTTAACATAAGGCTCCTTCGCTATCTTCATTTTGTTTAATGTCATCTCGCTTGTGCTCATCACAGCTCAAATCATCTGTGTCTTTTCGATCTCATCAGCTTAATCCAATGATCGGTTAACTCTCCAATTATTGCAAATAACACAAAGGTTATTTGTTAATAGCGTCATTTATCACAAATATATATTGCTAGATAATCCTCGCCATCAAACGAAGCGCTCCTATTGCAGTCACAAGCTGCCCCATTTTATCGCGCTCGGTATTTAACAAAGAACAGTAAGAGAGATGATTATGCCATTAGCATTACTTGCATTGACGCTCAGCGCCTTTGCCATCGGAACCACAGAATTTGTCATCGTAGGCTTGATTCCTACCATGGCGAGCGACTTGAATGTATCTCTGCCATCGGCAGGCCTATTAGTCAGTTTATACGCGCTTGGCGTTGCTATTGGCGCACCAGTATTAACGGCATTAACCGGAAAGTGGAATCGTAAAGCGGTATTGCTAACCGTGATGGCATTGTTTGTCATTGGTAACTTATTGGCGTGGCAAGCTCCAGGCTATAACACGCTGATCGCCGCACGAATTTTGACTGGCCTTGCCCATGGTGTGTTCTTCTCGATCGGATCGACCATCGCGACAGGTTTGGTTTCAAAAGATAAAGCAGCCAGTGCCATTGCGATCATGTTTACGGGTTTAACGGTTGCATTGGTAACTGGAGTACCACTGGGCACTTATATCGGCCAAACCTTTGGATGGCAAGCGACCTTCTTGATCGTTGCTCTGCTTGGCCTTATTGCTCTTATCGGTAGTGCTATCTTGGTTCCAAGCAACCTTAAGCAACCACCTGCGGCGAAGATTTCGGCACAACTAAAGGTTCTAACTCAACCACGCTTACTGTTGGTTTACGCTATCACAGCACTAGGTTATGGCGGTACGTTCACAGCGTTTACGTTCCTTGCTCCAATACTGGAAAATGTATCAGGGTTTGATTCGAGCTCTATCAGTCTCATCATGTTGGTTTACGGTGTGTCAGTGGCGGTAGGTAACATCTGGGGCGGAAAAATGGCCGACAAGATGGGCCCGATTAAAGCGTTGACCGTTATCTTCTCTGGTTTAGCCGCAGTACTGGTGGTATTCAACTTTACCGCAGTAAACCCTTACGCAGCTGTTGCTACCATTTTGGTTTGGGGTGCATTCGCATTCGGTAACGTTCCGGGGCTACAAGTGTATGTTGTGAAACTGGCTGAGAAATACACACCAGACGCAGTCGATGTCGCTTCTGGGTTGAACATTGCCGCCTTCAACGTCGGTATTGCATTGGGCTCATGGGGCGGTGGTTTGATTGTCGCGAAATCTGGATTAATGAACACCCCTTGGGTAGGTGCTGTGATCGTTCTGATCGCTCTTGTTCTGACTCGATTCAGTGGTGCGTTAGATAAGAAGCAAGCACAACAAGCTGTTCCATCTAGCATCTAGCATCTAGCATCTAGCATCTAGCATCTAGCAAGAATAGAAAAAACAAAGCCCGAACCTAGGTTCGGGCTTTATCAATTCAATCTGATTATTACTCGTTATCGATCGCTTTCAGCACTTTACATGGATTACCGACTGCAACCACATTGGCTGGGATGTCTTTGGTTACGACACTGCCCGCGCCAATCACGCTGTTTTCGCCAATGGTGACACCGGGGCAGATAATTACACCACCGCCAAGCCAAACATTGTTGCCAACATTAATCGGTGTGCCAAACTCAACGCCTTCTTCTACACGGCCTTTCACATCGAGTGGGTGACCTGCAGTCAGGATTTGAACGTTCGGACCAAGCAGCACATTATCGCCAATAGTCACTTCAGCCACATCCAAAATCACGCAGTTAAAGTTAGCGTAGAAGTTCTTGCCTAGCTTGATGTTCGAGCCGTAGTCACAACGAAATGGAGGTTCTAAATGTGCATTTTCACAGCCCGGAATCAGCTCTTGCGTTGCTGCTTCCCATTCGGGTGTGTCAGGAATACTGTTATTGAGTTTTTGAAGCACCTTGCGACATTCGATACGAGCTGCATAAAGCTCTTTATCCCAAGCCTGATAAGGTTCACCTGCTAGCATTTTTTGTTTTTCTGTTTTCACGTTACTTACCTGTTCTCACATCAATTAGCTATTTTCATATTACTTATCTAGCTTCACATTACTTAACTAATGGTGGTCAATTCATCGACCAAAAACGCAATATCGCACATCTAAATAACAGTGAATAAGGAGTGTTTGAGCTTGGTTTAAGAGATGCGCAGCTCGTCACTTTTTGTAGGTAAAATATGAAATTCGAACAGTGCTAATTTAGCTTCGCTATCGAATCACGTAACACCAAACTACCAGTGGTATTGATGGTGGTCGCTTGCTCTGTTTCACCGACAATTTGCAGGATCGCCTTTTGCGTCATTTGCTCTAATGGCACACTCACAGACGTTAAGCTTGGCGTTAAAAACGCCCCCACTTTGCTGTTATCAAAGCCGACGATCGAAACATCTTGAGGCAATGAGTACCCAAGTTCGGTTAACGCCTTAATCGCACCAATCGCCATATCATCGTTTTCAGACAAGATAGCAGTGAATGTGGTTCTGCTTTTTGCCAAAGCCTGAGCCGCGTGATAACCGCTCTCCATCGTCCAATCACCTTGAACAACGTTGGACTCATCCAATGCAACACCATGTTTAGTTAACACATCTTGATAGGCTTGGTAACGCAGCTCATCGGTCGAAGAACCGGCTTTACCACGAATCACTGCAATGTCTGTATGGCCTTGCTCGATGATGTGTTCAACCATCAAACAAGCACTCTGATAATGGTCGGTGGTAATAGCATGATTGGGCTTCGACGGCATTTCACGGTTGAGTACCAGAATCGGAGTGTCGGTGCTGTCGATGATCTTTGCAATCTCACATTCGGTTAAGCATTGCGGATAGAGGATGATGCCCGCGCACTTCATATCCAGCAGGAAGTTGATCGCCTTTATTTCGTCTTCAGCGCTGTGTTTGCCATCGGTGATCACCAGTTGGTGATTCGACTTTTCGCTATAAGAAGCCGCGTGATACATCAAGGAAGAGAAGTAAGGGCCATTGAACAACTCATTGGTGATAACAAAGCCGATGAAGTTGGTCTTCTTGGTCGCCAATTGCTGAGCCAACAAGTTCGGTCGATAACCTGTTTCTTGAATCGCATCAAATACCTTTTTCACCACATCTGGGCGCACGATGTTCTTGCCATTTAAGACACGAGAAACGGTCGATTTAGATACGCCTGCGCGGTTTGCGACATCAAGCATGGTTACCATTCGCTTTTTTTCCTTTATAAAAAATTAGCCGACATAGGCCGACTAATTCATTGCAAAATGACAGCTCACAGTTCACATAACTGCGCTGGGGAATGCATTCTAAATAGTGGCACCGTTAGATGCAATCACACCTTTATACCATTCGAAAGACTTCTTGCGCTTGCGTTCTAGTGAGCCAGATTGATCGTTGTGCTTATCTACGTAAATGAATCCGTAGCGTTTTTTCATCTCGCCCGTGGTGAACGAAACTAAATCGATACAGCCCCAAGGGGTATAGCCCATCAAATCAACACCATCAATCGAAACGGCTTTTTTCATCTCTTTGATGTGGTCGCCAAGGTAAGCAATGCGGTAATCGTCATTAATGCTGCCATCTTCTTCAATGGTATCAACCGCGCCAAAACCGTTCTCAACGATGAACAATGGCACTTCATAACGTTCATACAGAGACGCTAAACAGAAACGCAAACCCGTTGGATCAATTGGCCAGCCCCAATCGCTAGACTGGATGAACGGGTTATCGACCGAGTTTTCGTGACCGCCGTCCATCGCTTCTTCAGTCGACTGATGCGAAGAAGAATCCAAGGTATTCGACATGTAGTAGCTAAAGCCTAAGTAATCGGCCTTACCTTCTTTTAGGATCTGCTCATCTTCTGGCTGCATCTCAATGTTGAAGCCTTTGATCGCCCAGTCACGCTTAGCGTAATTTGGGTAATGACCACGAACCATCACATCTGAGAAGAAGTAACGATCACGCATCGCTTGCTGTACCACCATGATATCTTCTGGCTTTGAAGAACGAGGGTAGAAAGGCACCATCGCACACATTGCGCCGATTTGAAGATCTGGGTTAATCTCGTGACCTTTCTTAACCACCAACGCACTGGCAACAAACTGGTGGTGAACCGCTTGATACATAGCTTCTTGCGGCTTTTCGCATTGTGGAAACTTCACACCAGAGCACAACCAACCGAAAATATCCGCTGAGGTATTCATCTGGTTGTTGATCTCGTTAAACGTCATCCAGTATTTCACTTTGTGTTGGTATCGCTCCATCACTGAAGTTGAATACTTAACGAAGAAGTCGATCACTTTTCGGTTCATCCAGCCACCATATTCGTTAGCTAGATGGTAAGGCATTTCAAAGTGGCTCAGTGTTACCACAGGCTGAATGTCGTATTTCAACAGCTCGTCAAACAGATCATCGTAAAACGCTAATCCCGCTTCACACGGTTCAGCTTCATCGCCATTTGGGAAGATACGCGTCCACGCGATACTGGTACGGAAACACTTAAAGCCCATCTCAGCGAATAACTTAATGTCTTCTTTGTAGCGATGGTAGAAATCCACTGCGACTTGGTTAGGATAGTTTTCGCCATCAATCACGCCATCGGTGATTCGACGTTGTACACCATGAGCGCCCGCTGTTAATACATCAACAACACTGACACCTTTACCATTCGCATCCCAGCCGCCTTCTAGTTGATGCGCTGCTACTGCACCGCCCCATAAAAAATCGTTCGAAAATTCGTTGTTCATACCATTACTCACTACAAGTTATTCGTGAAAAAGATCAGAATTTGAGCTGCAATTACAACTCTGAAATCGATTTCAATAAAAGCAAAGATACAGATTGAAACCGGTTTCAGCAACAGTTAAAAGATCTTTTTTGATCGATCTAAAGACTAATCAACAGTCAGCATTACGATCAATGCTGTTCAAAATACTGATCATGCAGTGATTTGCCAGATTGGTCTTGAGTGCCAGGGTAGAACTGAACGAGTGTCTGATCGGCTAGTGTGAGGTGAATCCAACCCTCTTTGACTTTCAGCCAATTGGTACCGTTGGTCTCATAGACGGCAGGAAACTTGCCCCAGCCAGACTCTGATACCTGCAGCTCTTGAAATAGGTTAATCGGGGCTAGCTTATTGCTGTCGAAGTTTGCGTCGGCATAGACAGATAAAGGCTCGATGGCATCGTTTGGCTTAAACGTATAACAGCTCACAGAGGCTGAAGTGCGATCAAACCACTGGTAAGGTTGTGCACCGATTAAATCGTAGACCGTGCAATCATTGAATTGAATCGCCCACTCTTGGTGAGCTTTAAAACCGAGGTAACCTATGGGTTGTGATGGTTCAAGCTTTGAGTCCGCCTCCTGCTCATACACCGGTTCTGAGGTAGCACATCCCATAAGCCCAAGACTAAAAAGGAAAGTCACAGCAAGCTTCATCATTGTCATACCTCAGTTCCGTTAGTAGATGAGTAACTCAATTAAGTCTCTACATTAAACGGTAAGTTCCAAACGATTACCATCCGGATCGAGTACACAGCTCTCATAATAGCCATCGCCTGTTCTTCTTGGGCCATCTAAGCGCTCATAGCCGTCTTCGACCAAGTGTTGAGTCAGTTGATCGACCGCCTGTTCCGAACCTAATGATATCGCCATGTGAATGAAGCCTGTGAACTGGTCATAGATGTCGTCTTTCGATTCAGGGACAGAGTCCATTTCCATAATCTCTAAACGACTTCCCGTATCAAACGAGAGGAAGTATGAAGAAAACCCTTTAGTTGGGTTGTGATATTTTGAGTTCAATGTCGCGCCGAAATAATCTTCATAAAATCGCTTCAGTACTTCGAGTTGTTTGGTCCAAATTGCGATGTGTTCAATCTTCATTTTGTTTGCCTAAGTTTGATGTCTAACACTAGATTACTCATCAAATAAGGAACAATAAACAGAACGAAATTCATCGAAATTGTTCCTGATTAACGGGCTCGATTTTATGTCCATAACTGCACAGTATTGGCATCTATGTTTGTGTAATAGTTATCTTTCCTCCATAGTCAGGTTTTACACAATCTGAGATTCAAACTGTGAGCTTTTTAAAACTGATACTACTTGCGGCTATATGGGGAGGCTCGTTTCTTTTCATGAGAATGGCCGCCAATCCATTAGGGCCCGCAGTCTTAATTGAAGCGCGAGTTCTGTTTGCAGCACTTACTCTGCTTTTAGTTTCTTTCTATTTAAAAAAGAAGCTCTCTTTTCATGATCACGCAAAACACTTCTTCATTCTCGGCCTGTTTAACACCACACTTCCTTTTTTGCTTTTCGCTTATGCCGCGCAGACACTTAACGCCTCGACACTCGCCATCTTGAACTCTACCGCGCCAATATGGGCGGCAATCATTGGTGCAATATGGACCAAAACAGCACTCGAGGCGAAAGTTCTATTGGGACTTGGGATTGGGGTAACAGGAGTTGGCGTGTTAGTCGGTTGGGATGCGATGAACATTGGCCGTGAGGCTATGCTTCCTATCTTTGCAGCAGTGATGGCGGCCTTTAGCTACGGAATAGCGTCAAACTATACCAAACAAGCCCCTAAAGTTGAGGCATTCAACAATGCTCATGGCAGCATGTGGACTGCGGTATTGCTGGTTTTGCCGTTTGTATTCTTTATTCCGATGAGAGAAACACCCGACGTTACGATCACTACATCGGTTGTCTTATTAGGCGCGGTATGTACTGGGTTAGCGTATCTACTTTACTTCAATCTCGTCTCTGAACTCGGCGCACCTTCAGCCCTGTCCGTGACCTTCATCATTCCGGTATTTGGTATTCTATGGGGTAACTTATTCTTAGATGAAGCAATTGGCATCAATACGATTGTTGGTTCAATTCTGGTTATCACCGGCACCATGTGGGTGACAGGAATGACGCCTTCTAAGATGATAGAGAGCGCCAAACAGAAACGAGCAGCAAGAGCGGCTCGTTAATCAGCCATATATTGCTGAATCTTGTTTCTCAGCCACTGATGAGCAGGGTTCAAATCGGTTCTTTTATGCCAAATCATGTATTGCTGCATAGGTAAGATTTCAAACGGCTGATCAAGGACTTGAAGCTGGAAGGATTCGGAAAATTGATTGGCAAAATCACGCGATGTACTGCCGACACAATCTGAGCCCGATACCAGCACACACATGGTCATCAGCGAGTCACACTCGGCACTCACTTTTCTCTGTTTCAGTGGCGACTTGGTAAAATAATCTGCCGTGTATAAACGGGTTCGACGCATTCTAAAAGTAACATGCTTTTCGTTGTAATATTGCTCTTGCGTCACAGAGCCATTGATTCTCGGATGCCCCTTTCGAGCTATCAGCACCAACTCATCTTCAATCATCGGCTGCTTCATGTAGCCGTTAACTTGCGGGTAATGGATATCAATCGCTAAATCAGCTTGTTGCATGCTCAAGCCTTGCAATAATTCTTCTTCGTTGTTCGGCACCATATTGAATTCAATCGAGATATTGCCCAACGTCTCATCTTGCTCGACGAGAGGTTGAAGCTTGGTTAATCCAATCTCATTCACCAGGATACGAAACACATGATGCTGCTGATTATCAAATGTCTTTAAAGTGCTTACTGCGCTGCTTATCCCTTCTAGAGCAGGCTCTACTCGGTCTGCCAATTGCACCGCAGCGTTAGTCGGAATAATCCCACGCCCTTCACGAATAAACAGGTCGGTATCAAGCTGAGATTGCAATCGCTTCAATGCCCCGCTAACCCCAGGCTGAGTCATACCAAGCGATTCTGATGCAAGCGTGATCGACTTTAATCGATACACTTCTAAGAACACGCTCAATAGATTTAAATCCAACTTTTCCACGTCGCTCACCGTTACTCTCCCTGTCAATGTGGTCTTAATCAATCATAGGTCAGGATTCGCCTTCGTTCCCCAACCATTGCATGACTCAATACATAGCCAATCGTGATGTATTAAATAAAGCTTACTTTATTTTTTGCTATATGTCTTATTCCTATAATCGCCTCAACGAAACAAAATTCTGAAATGAAGAGGCTCTTATGACGACTTCACGCACGTTCAAAAATGCATCACTGTTCCTAGCTATCTCGCTCGCATTCCCTGCAGTTGCAGCTAACCATGACCACGCACACTTCAGCGAAATTGGCGACCAAGGTGGCAAAAGCGCAACCGAGATGACGACTAAGGCAAACCAAGAGTTCGCAAAAACACTTAACTTTGCCGACACTCGCGCTTTCGACAATAACAACAAGGGTCTTATTGCTAGCTTCGACCAAGAGACGGGCGACATCATTCGCAATAGCTTTAACTTTATCGACCCAAGTGTGACGAATGCAGACCAAGCACCAGATTCAGTAAACCCTTCACTGTGGCGCCAAGCGGTATTGAACCAAGCAGCAGAAGGCTTATATGAAGTTGTTCCGGGTAAAGTTTACCAAGTTCGAGGTGCTGACTTAGCGTCTATCTCTTTCATTCGTAGTGACAACGGTTGGATCGCTTACGACGTTCTTCTTACCAAAGAAGCGGCCGCTAAATCACTCAAATTCTTCAAGAGCAATGTGCCTGATGGCGGCGAACTGCCCGTCGTTGCTATGATTTACTCTCACTCGCACGCTGATCACTTTGGTGGCGCAAGAGCAATCAAAGACGCATACCCAGATGTAAAAGTGTACGGTTCGAAAAACATTACTAAAGAGATCGTCGACGAAAACGTATTGGCGGGTAATGCAATGTCTCGTCGTACCGCTTATCAGTATGGTGCAACCCTGAACCGACACGAGCACGGTATTGTTGATGCTGCACTGTCGAAAGGCCTATCAACCGGTAGCATTACTTACGTACTGCCAGACTACGAGCTGAACCATAACGAAGAGATTGAAACTCTGGTTATCGACGGCCTAGAAATGCAATTCATGGATGCTTCAGGTACCGAAGCGGCCTCTGAAATGGTGACATATATTCCAAGCATGAAAGCACTTTGGACTGGCGAACTGACCTACCAAGGCATGCACAACCTGTACACGCTGCGTGGCGCTAAAGTACGTGACGGCTTGAAATGGTCTAAGAAGATCAACGAGATGTTAATCACTTGGGGTGAAGAAACAGAGGTGTTGTTTGCGTCTCACTCATCGCCAACCTGGGGCGAACAAGAGATCTCTGATTACCTAAAAATGCAGCGTGACGCTTACGGTTTTACTCATAACCAAACGCTTCGCTTAGCCAATAACGGCGTGGTTCTGCAAGACATCGGTGACGAGATTTACAAGGTAATGCCAGACAGCATTCAACAGTCTTGGCACACCAACGGTTACCACGGTACTTACTCTCACAACGCTCGCGCGGTGTACAACATGTATCTTGGTTACTTCGACATGAACCCAGCTAACCTAAACCCATTACCAATCGAGCCAGAATCAGTGAAGTTTGTTGAGTACATGGGCGGCAGCGATGCTGTGATTGAGAAAGCACAACAAGACTTCCAAGAAGGTGAATACCGCTTCGTTGCAACAGCACTGAATAAGGTGATTCAAGCTGAGCCAGAGAACAAAGTTGCACGTGGCTTATTGGCAGATACTTACGAGCAATTGGGTTATCAATCAGAAGGTGCAGGTTGGAGAAACATCTACCTAACCGGCGCTCAAGAGCTTCGCATTGGCACACAACCGGGCGCACCAAAGACTGCATCTCCGGATGTGTTAGCGAACATGACGATTGAAAACCTACTCGATTACTTAGCCGTAAAAGTGGATTCGCTAAAAGCACAAGAAACACCATTTACATTGAATATTCAGTTGCCTGATGTAAAAGAGTTCTACTACGTTGAGATGTCTAACGGCAACCTGAACAACATCCAAGTATCAGAGCTGCAAGATGCGGATACGACACTGATCATCAATAAGTCTGACGTGTCTGACATCGTGCTTAAGAAAACAAGCCTTGGAAAACTGTTAGAAGACGGACAAGCAGGCGTGAAAGGTGATAAGACATCACTTAACAAACTGCTGTCTTCACTGACAGAAGCTGACACCTCTTTTGAGATTGTACCGCGCCCAAGTAAAGGCGAAGAAGTTGACGCAGAGCTATACCAAGATTCAGCGGTACACGCTCATTAAACGCCGGATACACTAAATAAAAACAACAGCAGTTAGCTAGAAAAACGTTCTATAAAGAACATAAAAACAAGCCCCTCCCTTTTGGTTGGGGCTTTCTTATTTGTTCTCAATATATGCTTCTGAATCGCTATTGAGTTTGCCCGTTTACGTCGCAATCCCAATAAGAAGGTGAACCATAATATTGAACAAAGTAATCGATAAATACGCGCACCTTTGGTGCAAGTAACTGAGCACTCGGGTATACCGCCCAGATAGCCGCCTCATCCTTTAAAGGGTAATCCGGCAACACCTCAACCAGCGAACCTTCCGCGAGCTGCTTGTATGCTATCCAACTCGCGCACATGGCAATGCCCAGCCCATCGACACACACATCCCTTACCGCTTCACCGTGATCAACACGGATAGCACCTTTTTTCTTGATGGTGACATCGCCTTCTGGCGTATCGAACGTCCAACCTTCTAAGCCGGTTTGATTGATGCATTGATGTTGCTTGAGGTCTTCTGGTGTTCTCGGATGACCATGACCCGCCAAATATTCTGGCGATGCACACAAAATACGTTTATCAGTAGAGAGCTTACGAGCGATCAGGCTTGAGTTTTGTAGCTCCGCATTACGAATCGCCACATCAAAGCCACCATCGACCAGATCGACGATTGAATCACTGAGTGAAATGTCCACCGACAGATCTGGATACTTAGCCAAAAACCCTTTCAGAGCAGGCATAACATGCATGCGACCAAACGAAGAAGGTGCAGATATTCGCAACACCCCTTTTGGTAATTCATTACCGGTTCCGACAGAGGCCACACCCGCTTCGACACTCAAAAGGATTTGCTTGGCATGAGGAAGAAATGCCATGCCTTCTTCAGTCAGGGAGACCTTCCGCGTGGTGCGATGCACAAGACGAGCACCTAGGCTCTCTTCGAGCTTTCCGATATGAATACTGGCTACCGGAGGTGACAACCCAAGCTCTTGTCCTGCTTGACTTATATTGTGCGTAGACGCGAGTCGCACAAACAATTTTAGATGTTCAATGTTCATCAATAATGGCTAGCCTGCGCTGAGTACACGCTGCTTATTGGCCGCAGCGGCACGGGGAATAATGTGAGTTTTAATATAGGCATTAAGCTTAAACCATGCAAAAGCGCCTGCTAAAACATTGGCGACGGTCGCAGCAATAACCGCATTGATCATGTCTCCGGTTATAGAGCCGAGCCATAACGCTGGAATGTAGAAAACAAACAAGCGTAGGAAAGAGACATTCAAAGCTTTACGCGGCACACCCAAGGCATTAAACACCGACGCAACCAACATGCAAAGCCCAAGCGGCCCATAGCTGAACGGTATAAATAACAAGGTCACTTCAAACCAGCTGCGTATGCTTTGTTCTTCCGAGATCACAGGAATAATCCAGCCACTAAACAGCGCCAACAATGCTGCCATCGCAGTGTGGAAAACCAATAAGAACTTCGCAGTTGTATTCAATAGCTCAGGGATTTTGCATCGCTGCTGCGCCCCTAGGTAACGCCCAATCATAGGTGGTATGGACATCGTCAGAGCAAGAGAAAACACCAGCATAAAACTTTCAACACGAGCGAGTAAGCTCCAAAAAGCCATCTCATCAGTTCCGATTCTCGCAATCAAAAGCATTGAGAAGAATGCGCTGACCGCAGGTAATATCTGATTCGCAGTAGTTGGCATTACCGTCTTGAATAACTCAAAACTGTAGCCTTTGATTTGGGTGCTGCACGCGCCATTGAAGCCAAACCAACCTTTACCGCGAGACTTGATTAGCATGTAGATTGCGCCTAATGCGTAGCCAATGCTCGATGCGATCGCCGCCCCTGCAATGCCCATATCCAATCCAAAGATCAAAATAGGGTCGAGAATTAAGTTAATCACACTGGCAGCCAAGAACATGCTGCCGGTTGTTTTAGTATCGCCATTGGCACGATAAACGCAGGTGGCCAGATAAAGCACCGCCACCATCAATGCACTAAACAGCCACAGCGGCCAGTACACATTAAAAATCGACAGCATGGATTGGTATTGAGCTTCGGAGACATCATTCACAAACGACGCAAAAACAGTATCGCTAAAAACAATCAGCCCTATGCAGATCAAAGCAATCACCAAGACACCAAACCCGACCGACAACGTCGCAATTGAAGTAGATTTACGTTGCTCTTTTGCCCCTACCGCTTGAGAAATAATGGACGTTGCCGCGACACCGATGCCCACTTGAACACCGGTAAACGCCGCTTGGAATGGCAAGGTGATACCGTGAACCGCCAACTCATTCACCCCTAGCTGACCGATAAAGATCGAATCGACCAATTGCACCATCATGATCGCAAACACACCCAGCGTCAGTGGCAGTGTTTTCTCAATAATGGTTTTCAAAGTCGCGGATCTCATCTGCATAGGTCGGTTTACTCTTGTCTGTACTTTGGGGCTAATTACCTAGTTGAGCAGTATACGAAGCTAAATGAAAAGGATAAGAGCACCAAACAAGGAATGAGTTTTTAGATTTCGTTGACAATCGAATCAGCAAGATACCTTCAACGTTAAAATACACAACTAAGGCATTGAATAAATTGAAATTACAAAACTCGCCAACACTCTTAATAATTCGTTAATAGTGTTTCGTTTAATGGTTAATTGTTGGCTCGAACATTCCTCGCTAGCCTGAATTTAGGTCGCATTCACACTGAATAGGCTGAAATGAAATCTCTCAGAAGGAATATGGAAATGGCATATCAAGGTTATACAACGTTTAAAGCTCAAGCCGAGGATGGGATTCTTACCGTCACTTTTGACTTCGGTACTGTGAATGTTCAAGGGCAAGAGATGCTTGCCGACCTCAATGGTTTAGCAATGAGACTAGAGCGCGATCGTGACATCAAAGTCGTGGTATTTCAGTCAGCAAACCCTGAAGTTTGGGTCTGTCACTACGACACCAATCTATTAAAAGACATGTCGACAGAAGCCGTTTCTCGTGAAGAAGCGAAGTTGCTCGACCTACAAGTGGTGCTCGAAAGAATCAGCAAACTGCCACAGGCCACCATTGCCAAGCTTGAAGGCTTCGCTCGAGGTGGAGGCCACGAATTTGCACTGGCATGTGACATGCGATTCGCGGCTCGTGGTAAATACAAATTCATGCAAATGGAAGTTGGCATGGGCATTCTTCCTTGTGGTGGCGGCGCATCACGTATGGCACGCCAAGTCGGCTTAGGTCGCGCACTCGAAATCGTCTTGAGTGCACGAGACTTTGATGCTGACGAAGCCGAAGCATACGGCACCATCAACAAGGCACTAGAACCGGATGAAATTGGCGAATACGTCGATACTCTTGCCAAACGAATCGCTCAATTCCCTGCCGAATCGATCAATGCATGTAAGCAAGCGGTGTACGAATCTATCGATAAACCGATCGACGAAGCACTCAAAGCAGAGGCCTACTGGTTGTATCAAGCCACCAGCAAAACACCTGCGGTTAAGCGCTTCCAAATTGCCGATGAGCAAGGCCTAGAGCACGATATGGAAAACCAACGTAACTGGGAAACTCTGGTTATGAACGTTCAAGACATCAAATAACTCGGTCACTTCTCTTAATTTGGGTCAGCCACAAACTGACCCATAGTCTTACTTAATGGTTAAACGCCAACGGTTACCCACCAAGTGTTAAAATGGTCATTATTTGCCCCATAGACTCACATTTGAGTCTTCAGCTTGTGAGCCAAATGCAACTATGTGTCATTAATCTTTGTTATAAAGTTGTTCAAACTATTTTTTGAAGGACGGAACATGCAAAAAATAATTCTGATCACAGGGGCCACGGATGGCATTGGTTTAGAGACCGCAAAAGCACTGACGCAGCAAGGGCACCATGTTCTGATTCATGGCCGCAACCCAGCTAAGGTCAATAAAGTCGTGACCGCTCTGTCTCGCCTGTCTAAGAATGCAATCATCGAAAGCTACATCGCAGACCTATCGACGCTCTCTGAAGTTGAGGCGCTCGCAACCCAAATCAAAAGCGATCACAAACGTCTCGATATACTCATTAACAACGCAGGTGTGTATAAAGTTTCGGACATCACCACTCCAGACAATCTTGATGTGCGTTTTGTCGTAAACACCATTGCGCCGTATCTACTGACACAAAAGCTGCTTCCTCTTTTTGATGCGACAGGTCGTATCGTCAACCTATCTTCAGCAGCCCAAGCACCCGTAGATCTAGATGCATTAATCAGTCCGAATGCGGGCGAACTAGATGGTCCGGTTTACGCGCAAAGTAAGCTCGCACTAACGATGTGGTCCATTGAATTAGCCAATACTCTTTTAGACAAAGGCACCGCAATTATCCCTGTAAACCCAGCCTCTTTCCTTGGCAGTAAATTAGTAAAAGATGCTTATGGCGTTGATGGTAACGACCTTGCGATTGGTGCCGATATTCTTTGTCGTGCTGCGCTCAGTGATGAGTTTGCCAACGCTTCTGGTCAATATTTTGATAATGATTCTGGGTTGTTCAAAGACCCGCACGCCGACGCATTAGACAACACTAAGAACCACAAGCTGGTGACAGTGCTTGATCAATTGCTCGAAGAAAAGTTGTGCGTTGCGCACTGATCATTCATCAGTAAAAAAACGACTACTAACACTCCCCCAACAATCCAAGCCGCAGTTCTATCCATACAGACAAAGAACTGCGCGCTCTTTCGATTATTAAAATTTCTTTAATACTGATTCCCCGCTTTGCCCAATTATCACCCAAGATGCAGATTGCTAAACTTGCCCTCGTCGAAACAACACAGGCTACGGCCGAGGAGCATTTATGCGTTTTGAAGGTAAAGTTTATCGTCCTTGGATGGAAGCAGAGAGCGTACTCATCCAGACAACATTGGGGTGCAGTAATAACCAATGTACCTTCTGCACGATGTTTGATGATAAGCGTTTCAAAGTAAGAGATATCAAAGACATCTTTGAAGATATTGACGCGGCGAGAAAGATCTACCCGCATGTTGAATCTATCTTTTTGGTCGATGGTAATGTGATGGCGATTAGAACCGAGATGCTGATTTCGATTCTGGATTACATCAAGATCACCTTCCCAGAGATCAAGAACATTTCTCTGTATTCGGGGTTCAATGACTTCCGTCGTAAGAGCTTGTCTGAATTAAAAGAGATTAAGTCGGCAGGTTTAAGCATGGCCTATTCTGGCTTGGAGTCCGGTGACCCAATTGTGCTTGAACGCATTCAAAAGCGCATGACGCGTGAGCATGCAATTGAAGGTATGAACCTAGCCCGTGAAGCAGACATCAAGGTGCTGGCTTCATTTATCTTTGGCCTTGGCGGCAAAGAGCGTTCTATAGAGCATGCGATTAATACCACCAGCTTGCTGAACATCATGCAGCCGGATGCGATTGCACCAATGGCTTTAGCCGTTCAACCGGGATCGGTATTGGAAAAAGAAGTAAACCGTGGCGAGTTTGTTTTACCAACGCCATTGCAGATTCTGGAAGAAGAAAAATACTTGCTCGAAAACCTAGAAGATTTCGATTGCTACTACTGGGGTGACCACGGCAATAACATCTCACCAATGCGTGGCATGTTGCCTCAGGCTCGTAAGCCGTTTCTTGATAAGATAAATCAAGACATCGCGCATAACCCAATCACTAAGCAAAACGTCATTAAAACCTTTGCTTGGTAACGAGTAACCTCTACATCGTTTGAAGCAGCCACAAAAAGGGCCAGTGTCAGCTGGCCCTTTCATTTTCTAGCTATGTATCTCTCTATCGAACTATCTGGAGCCGACCGCTCGGACTAATTCTGCGATTCCATCCCAATCACCCTTGTCCATTTTGTCTGTCGGTACCATCCAAGTTCCACCGCAGGCAACGACTGATTTCAGTGCTAAGTAAGACTCAACGTTCGCTGGGCTTACACCGCCTGTAGGCATAAAGTTAACCGGGTAAACAGCCGTCAACGCTTTCAACATTGCGACACCGCCAGATGGCTCGGCAGGGAAGAACTTTAGTGTCTTAAGCCCCATTTCCATTGCTTGTTCAACCAAGCTTGGGTTACTCACTCCAGGAACAATCGTAACCCCTCTTTGCTGACAGTATTTGACTGTGGTTGGATTCAAACCTGGGCTGACAATGAAATCAACACCCGCATTAATGGCAGTATCCACCTGCTCTGTAGTCAGCACAGTACCTGCGCCAATCAGTAACTCAGGGTAAGCTTCACGCATCAAACGAATCGACTCTGCTGCCGCTTCTGTACGAAATGTCACTTCAGCACAAGGCAAGCCATTTTCAACCAGTACTTTCGCAAGCGGCACAGCCTGAGCAACGTCATTAATGGCGATCACCGGAACGATGCGAATATCTCTGAGTCGCTGTTCAATTGTTTTCATTGTTCATTTCTCTCATTATCAAACAGACAAATTAAGCCAAGTCGCTGCCGTTGCTTGCGATCACTTTTTTGTACCAGTGGAATGACTTTTTAGGAATACGATTTAACGTACCATTGCCTAGGTTGTCTCTGTCCACGTAGATAAACCCATAGCGCTTGCTCATCTCTCCGGTCGACGCCGCAACAAGATCGATACAACCCCAAGGTGTGTAACCCATCAATGGTACACCGTCTTCCATTGCTTCATGCATCGCAACAATGTGCTGACGAAGGTAATCAATGCGGTAATCATCGTTCACTTCTCCATTGTCATCCAAGGTATCACGAGCACCTAAGCCATTTTCTACCAAGAAAAGTGGTTTCTGGTAACGGTCATAGAGTGTGTTCATCGTAATTCGAAGACCTGTAGGGTCAATGACCCAGCCCCAATCACTTGCTGGAAGATGAGGGTTTTTGATGGACTTAACGACGTTCGCTGCACTCATATTTCCTGCATTCATATCAGCGGAAGCACAGCGTGAAGCGTAATAACTGAAAGAAATGAAATCGACAGTATTTTTCAGAATCTCGAAATCTTCATCTTGTGTTTCAAGCACCACACCTTTGTTATCAAACACTTTTTGAGCATAAGATGGGTAGTAACCACGCGATTGAACATCGATAAAGAACAGGTTCTCGCGGTCTTTTTCCATAGCCATCAGCACATCTTCTGGCTTACATGAATATGGATAGAAGTTACCGCCCGCCAGCATACAACCCACTTGGTTTTGCTCATCAACTTCATGGGCAATCTTGGTTACCAAAGCGCTTGCTACTAGCTCATGGTGAGCTGCTTGGTACTTCACTTGATCGTGATTTTCGCCTTCCTGAAACAACAATCCAGCACCAGAAAACGGGCTCGCTAGTAAAATATTGATTTCGTTGAAAGTTAACCAGTATTTCACCAAGCCTTTGTAGTTTTCGAAACAGGTTCTCGCGTAACGGCTAAAGAACTCAATCATCTTACGATTACGCCACGAACCATACTCGTTGACCAAGTGCATAGGCACATCGAAATGGCACAAGGTAACGAGCGGCTCAATACCGTATTTCTTACACTCTTCAAAAACATCACGGTAAAAATCTAAGCCAGCTTGGTTCGGCTCTAGCTCGTCACCTTTTGGAAAGATTCGGCTCCAAGCGATGGATACGCGGAAGACTTTAAATCCCATCTCTGCCAGCAAGGCGATGTCTTCTTTGTAACGGTGATAAAAGTCTATCGCGTTATGGCTTGGGTAGAACTCGTCTTCGCTGAGCGTCACCTTATCAACCTGACCAAGCTTAATTGGCATGCGGTTCTCACCATAAGGGATCATATCTACGGTTGTTAGGCCTTTACCACCCGCTAAGTGAGCGCCTTCAGACTGGTTTGCAGCAATAGCGCCGCCCCATAAGAAATCTTCGGGAAATTGAATGTTTGACATCGAGTACCTCGGAAACAATAAAAGTCACCTTACGCTGAAGTAAGGTGACTGAATAAATTAATCAATTCTAATTAAGACGCGGACACTACTGTCGGCTTGTCTTCTGCCTTACCAGCTTCTTTGTTTGCTGACTCTGAAGTTGCTTTCTCATCGGCATCATCTTCTGGAACATCTTCAAAGCCTAAAACTAGGGTTAGAACAAATGACAGAACAATAGACAATGCGATCAGACCGAACACCCAAACGATACTCATTGGGTCATTCACATCGAAGAACTGAACACTCGTAAACAAGCTTGGTGCTGCCATCGAGTGACTCGCAAGGCCACCCATGCCCGCTAATGCACCTACGATAAAACCAGTAATCATTGTTGCGATAAGTGGACGTTTCAGACGAACAAGCACGCCGTACAATGCAGGCTCAGAGATACCGGCGAAGATAGCTGAAGCACCTGCGGCTAATGATGTCTGCTTTAGTGCGCTGTTTTTGGTTTTGTAAGCAACAGCCAGACACGCACCACCCATACCGAGGTTGGCACCGATTTCTGAAGGCATAACCATACCTTCACGACCCGTCTCAGCAATGGTTTGAATAATCGTTGGAGTAAATACACGGTGCATACCAGTAAGAACAAGTAGAGGCCACAGTGCGCCCATGATAGCAACCGACAACCAACCTAATGTGTCATGAATTGTGTAAACAAGCGCTGAAAGTGCAGTACCAACCCAAATACCAAATGGACCGATAAGTACGATAGCAACCGGAGCTGCAATCAATACGATAAGCATAGGTTTCAGGAAGTTTTTAGTCACAGCAGGGGTAATGCTATCTACCCAACGTTCTATGTAAGAAAGAGCCCAAGTCATCACAAGTACAGGAATAACCGTGTAGGTGTATTTCACTGACGTGATTGGGATACCGAAGAAATCAACGTGCTTGCCTTCTGCTGCTTGCGCCATCAATTCCATAAAGTTCGGGTGGATTAAGACACCGGCAATCGCAATGGAAAGAGACATATTGGTCTTGAATTTGATCGATGCGGAAGCGGCAACCATAACCGGTAGGAAGAAGAAGGCGCCATCGCCAATCGCTTTCAAGATAATCAAGGTAGGTGCATTTGGCTCAACCCAGCCCAGCATCTCAAGTACCATGGCGAGCAGTTTGACCATTGAAGCGCCAATGATTGCTGGGATAAGAGGCGACATGGTACCAACCAGTGCGTCCAACATTTTCGCACCAATTGACTTAGCCGTTAGCTTCTCTTTTTTAGCAGGAACCTCTGACTCAGATACAGTGGATAGCTCACAAAGCGCCATCACTTCTTTGTATGCATACGATACCTCGTTACCAATGATAACTTGTACTTTGTCTCCATTATCAACAACACCCATCACACCTTTCAGTGCTTTTAGCTTGTTAATATCGACGCCATCTTGGCTGTGTAAAACGAATCGTAGTCGAGTCATACAGTGTGTTAGGGCAGCCACATTTGTCTTGCCCCCAAGATGCTCAACAACAGATTTCGCAATTGCGCGGTAATCGTTGGCCATTTTATCCCCCAAAGATCTCTTTCCAGTGATTTTTAAACGCGAATATAGTGAGATGTGACTAATTTTCCGTCAGTAGGATGCAAAAACAATCACAATTGTTGTGAATTGTTGTTTTGTGTCCTTCATCACACTTCCTTAAGTTACCGGTAACATGTTACCGGTAACGCTTATAAGATAAAGCCATATTTACAAGCGATGTTCAAAATTGAGATCACGCGCAAATTTGTTAAGAGGATTGAGTTATGGCTGGTAGTAGTGTCATCGTCATGGGTGTCAGTGCTTGTGGGAAAAGCACGATAGGCGAGCAGTTGGCAAAAAAACTTGGGCGTAAGTTCATTGATGGTGACGACCTTCATCCTCGAGCAAACATTCAAAAAATGGCGTCAGGCCAACCTCTTAATGATGATGATCGCATTCCATGGCTGGAACGCGTTCGTGATGCAGCGTACAGCCTAGAAAGTAAAAATGAGCACGGCATTATTGTGTGTTCTGCGTTGAAGAAGAAGTACCGCGACCAAATTCGCGAAGGGAACAAAAACCTCACCTTTCTCTTTTTAGATGGCAACATTGACCTGATCTTGCATCGAATGCGTCAGCGCCAAGGCCACTTCATGAAAGAGAACATGATTAAAAGCCAGTTCGAAACATTAGAAAGACCCGATCACGAGCCAGATACGGTTGTCATCAGCATTGATGGCGATATTGATGACGTTGTGGACTGTGCTGCGATTGTGCTTTCAATGACTGATGAGGCAGAAACAGCATGACCCTTCCAACCATCCAAGCGGTGACTCAACGATTAATTGAACGAAGCAAAGAGACTCATGAAGCGTTTCTAAACCGAACCCAACACCAAGCCTCTGCTGGCAAAGGTGGTAAAGGGCTTTCTTGCGGCAACTTGGCTCATGCTGTCGCAGCTTCTTGCTCCGATGAGAAACGCTCGATTCTTGATCTCACTAAATCCAATGTGGCGTTAATCAGCTCTTACAACGATATGTTAAGCGCTCACCAGCCGTATCAACACTATCCAGATCAGATCAAAAAGGCGTTAGCTAAGTTCGGCCACACCTCTCAAGTAGCGGGCTGTGTTCCCGCGATGTGCGATGGGGTAACTCAAGGCCAACCAGGCATGGATATGTCTTTGTTTTCAAGGGACTTGATTGCTCAATCGACCGCTCTTTCACTGAGTCACAACGTGTTTGATTCAACCCTATTGCTTGGCATTTGCGACAAGATAGCTCCAGGACAACTGATGGGCGCGCTCTCTTTTGCGCATCTACCAACGGCCTTTGTTCCGGCAGGCTTGATGGCAACGGGCATCAGCAATGATGAGAAAGTACACATTCGCCAAGAGTACGCGGCTGGCAAGGTAGGAAAAAGTGCCTTGCTGGACATGGAGTGCAACGCTTATCACTCAGCGGGCACCTGCACTTTTTACGGCACAGCCAATACCAATCAGCTGGTATTTGAAGCGATGGGGCTGATGCTTCCGGGCTCAGCGTTTATTCACCCTGACTCTGAATTGCGCGCATCACTCACTCAGCATGCCGCCATTGAAATTGCTTCAATGACACCACAAGCCGCAAACTTCCGCCCGCTTTCTGAAGTCTTTACCGCTAAAAGCTTAATCAATGGCATTGTTGCCCTACTCGCATCAGGTGGCAGCACTAACCACAGCATTCACATGGTCGCAGTAGCACGCGCAGCAGGATTTATTCTGACTTGGCAAGACATCAGCGATCTATCCGATGTGGTGCCTTTACTTGCTCGAGTTTATCCCAACGGCCCAGCAGATATGAATGCGTTCCAAGCGGCAGGAGGAGTTCCCGCGCTGTTACGCCGTTTAGATCAAGCCAACTTACTGCACCGAGATGTCACACCTACCTTTGGCTCGTTTGAAGATCAAATGAGTATTCCAGAGCTTGAAAATGGAAAGCTAACGTGGAAAAAGTGCAAACAGTCGGCAGATGCAGAGGTAATTGCAGGCCAAGAACAGGTATTCCAAAGCACAGGCGGAACGCGAGTCCTTTCAGGGAACCTTGGCAACGCAGTGATTAAAGTGTCAGCGGTTGCAGAAGAGCAACGTGTAATAGAAGCACCTGCGGTAGTTTTTGATTGCCAACATAAGGTAGAAGCTGCGTATCAACGAGGTGAGCTCAACAAAGATTGCATTGTTGTGGTGATAAATAATGGACCAGCTGCGAACGGTATGCCTGAACTGCATAAGCTCATGCCGATTCTAGGTAATGTTCAGAAACAAGGGTTTAAAGTGGCTCTGGTTACTGATGGGCGCCTTTCTGGAGCCTCAGGAAAGATCCCATCCGCGATTCATGTCTCACCAGAGGCTATTCGAGGAGGAACTATTGGGCTTGTTTGCGAAGGCGATATCCTGCGCTTAGATTGCGCGAGTGGCGAACTCAATAACCTCAACGACATGCAATCTCGCCAAGCGAAGGTATTTGAGGCAGACGCCAACCAGCAAACCATGGGGCGCAACCTATTTAGCGTGATGCGCCAAAGCGTTTCGAGTGCAGAACGAGGGGCGAGTTTTATCGTCTAGCTGTGTCATTACTTAAATGTAAAAGCAAAAGGGGCATCATTTCGATGCCCCTTTCAGTTTCCACGATACTTGGTTAAACGCTTTCGCCATCAGTGATGCGATAGCCCATATCCACTACCGTTTCCGTAACTGGCTCACCTTTCAATCGGGCAAGCAGTAGCTCGGCACTTTTCTTACCTATTTCATAACGTGGCGTATCCACGCTAGTCAGTTTTGGGCGTATGGTTTGACCAATATCTAACGCGTTATAGCCCACCACAGATAGCTGTTGCGGCACTTGGATTCCACGTTGCTGGGCAATGAGCAAGGTACCTATCGCGATGTCATCATTGGTGCAGAACACGCCATCTAGATCTGGGTAATCCGCAAGAGCGCGATCAAGCAGATCTTCAGCCAAAGAGAAGTTAGAGTGCTGTTCAGTCAACACGTGTTTAGGCTCTAATCCAGCCTCATACATCGCTTTGTCATAGCCTTGCAAACGCAACTTGGTTCGCGCATCCAATCGAGCGCCAAAGTAAGCAATAGAGCGTTTACCAGCTTCAATCATTCGCTTCACGACATGGTAAGAAGCATCAATATGGTCCAAGCCAACAACCATATCGATCGGATTGGTTGGGAGTTCCATCGTTTCAACAACAGAAACACCTGAATTCTTGATCATCTGTAACGTGCGGGGGGTGTGGTGGCTTTCCGTCAATATCAACCCATCAACTTGATACGAAAGCAGCGAAGCAATCTTTTCCTCTTCTTCCACAGCATCATAGCTAAAGTGAGCAAGCAACGTCTCGTAGCCATTCTCTTTAGTAACCGTTTCGATACCTTGAACAAACGCGGCAAAGATTTGGTTTGATAACGAAGGGAGCAAGATACCGATCGCTTTACTCGACGATTTAGAGAGCATAGCTGGCGCTTTGTTTTCGATGTATCCCATCTCTTCAATAACCGCTGCAATTTTAACGCGAGTTTTGGCTGCGACTGAATCGGGATTGCGCATGTAACGAGAGACGGTCATCTTTGTGACCCCCACTTTGTCTGCAACATCTTGAAGTGTGGTTCGAGTTTTCTTCTGCTGTTCTGTCATAACTATTTGAACTCTTTATTATGTTACAAGTAACATTATAAAGTTCTCACCGCCTTAAGTTCAACCCATCCGACAAATTAGCATGGCGTTAACGAAAGGTTGGTATCACGCATGCTTGATGAAAGCTTGGCTTAACTGCTGAAAGAGTGAGTCTACGTTGGGTAGAGTTGTCAGATGTGCGGACAACGGAGTATGAACTTGCGCGTCCACCACGGTTGGATTTCCACAAACTTGATAATAAAAATTTACGGGTGCAACGATGTTCTCTAAGTCGACATCCAACAAGGTACAGGCTTGCGAAAGTACGATTTGGCCGCCCCCTTGTTTAAGCAAAACACGCTGCGCCGTGCCCACTATTTTTTGTTTATTGATATTGAGGTTGTAGTCACCATCACAATAAGAACCGGGAGTCGCGTGTACATCCACATCGATGCCCAGTTCTTTAAAAAACAGGGTTAAGACATTGCACAGATGTAGATACGCTTTTTGGATGTTGTAGGCTTCATCACGAGGCCAATGGTAAATGTGCGATAAGTTAATGATCCCCGGCAGTTGGGGAACGGGAGCGCCGCCTGTTTTACGTGAGGTGAGTTGCCAACCTTGTGCCGCGAGTTGTTTTCTAGACTCTACGGTCACAGGCCACTTTTTACCTGCGGGCAAAACAAGTGTCGGCGCTTTTGCTTGCCACAACATTAAGGCTTGCCCAATCTCACCCGCCTGAATTTGCTGCAATAATTCAGCTTCTTTTTCAAACGCACGATCAACATCAATGTGCGGGTAACGTACGAGTTTATTGGTTAACTTCAATGCACTTTCCTCTACAGATTGTGGTGACCTATCATTTAACGTTCTGCAATGGTTGATGAGATATGGGACTATGTGCGATGAAACATAGCACCAAAAGTTAGTTATTGGCGCCATAGTAGCTTGTCAGTTGCCCATCTCAAAGGTGAGTGCTAACATTTGTACACACACCAATAAAGGAATACATCATGGACACTAGAATTCAATTTCGTGTTGATGAAGAAACAAAACGCCTAGCTCAACAGATGGCTGAGAGCCAAGGTCGCACACTGAGTGGTGCTTGCCGTGAGCTTACTGAGCAACTCGCTGAGCAACAAAGACAGACATTATCTCACGATGCATGGCTAACTGAACAAGTAAACCTAGCATTTGAGAAGTTTGACTCAGGAGAATCCGTTTTCGTTGAACACCAAACTGCTAAATCTCGAATGGAAGAACGCAAAGCCAGAATACGTAATCGAGGTAAGCAATGATTTTATGGGAAGAAGAATCACTCAATGATCGTGAAAGGATCTTTGAGTTTATCTATGACTTCAACCCTGATGCGGCAGAAAACGCTGACAACCTCATTGAAACAAAAGTAGAAAACTTGCTTGAGCAGCCTCTAATGGGTGTACAGAGAGACGGCATTCGTGGGCGATTACTTATAATTCCTGAGATTTCAATGATCGTCTCCTATTGGATCGAAGGCGACATTATCCGAATTATGCGCGTACTCCACCAGAAACAAAAGTTCCCAATGGATTGATTACTTCCTCTGGGCAACTAGCCCAATTAAGGGGTGAACAACGCCTCCACCCAAACCTAACGCATTGTGCCATAAACACTTAACTTGAAGTAGGAGCAAAAGTGCCAAGTGTTGTGAATCCATCTTAAATTGCTTGTTATAACACAATTGCTACACGTCACTTTCCGTTAGTATCTGACGACAATTTCGTACTGTGAGGACGCGAATTTCATGGCTAAGGCTATATATGATGCGATAGTGACCAAACAAAATTTCACGGTAATTGGTATGAGGCAGCTCAGGAACCATTCGCCCCATGTCAGGCATACTTGAGAGTAAATCAGTTTTATCAAAAACCTCATTAACCCAGTTTTCTGCCGCCACTGGATTATCCAGTGAAATAAACTCGGCTGCATCACCTAACTTTTGTAATGCTAGTGGTGACCAGACTACTTTCATTTCTTAATGCGCCCCAATACTTGAGCACGAGCGTCTTCATTGGAAACACCTAAACCTGAAGCTAATTGCGCTTCAGCAGTACGCATTTCTTCCAGTAACTCGATCTTCTCTTGCATTGCTTCATATTCTGCAACATCAAGGACAACAGCAACACCTTTACCACGTTGTGTGATTACTAGTGGTCTGCGAGTTTCGTTAATCTGTTTAATAAATGACGTCACGCCAGCACGAAATTCAGACAAAGGCTGAATATCTTGATCAAAATGGATGCGGCTCATGTTGAACTCCCTATGGTACAATTTAATGTACAAATAATAGTTCAAATAGCAATTTTGAGCAATAGCCTGATTTTGTGTTATAACGAATGACATGGATTCCCCCTACCGAGGATCTGCCACACTTATGTGGTACTTAAATGCATCGGAGGCACCATGTCTGATTATTCTTATTTCTGCGGTATAGACCTAGCTAAAAACCACTTTAGTCTTCATGCCGTAGACCAAAATGGTAAGGTCATACTTCATAAGTCAGTAACCCGCTCTAAACTACTGACTACAATAGCAAATATGCCACTCATGCGTATAGGCGTTGAAGCGTATGGTGGTGCACATTATTGGGTAAGAACACTCAATAAACTG